>CAMASN010000010.1 GCA_945861025.1 Ferrithrix thermotolerans DSM 19514 | reverse complement strand
GAAAACGAGCAGTCGCACGGTGTCGATCGACCCGCGCACGGTCGCAGGGTTGAAGGGTTGGAAGAAGACCCAGACCGCCGAGCGGCTCTTGATGGGATCAGGTTGGCTCGATACCGCCGGTGTCGTTGTGACTGAACCAGACGGGTCGCCGGTACATCCGCAGGTTTTCTCTCGCAGGTTCAAGGCGCACGCCGCGAGGGCCGGGCTACCAGAGGTCAGATTGCATGACACTCGCCACTCGTACGCAACCGCAGCGCTGACCGCCGGAGTACCGGTGAAGGTGCTCTCACAGCGACTCGGTCACGCCGACATTGGAGTGACGTTGAAGATCTACGCGCACGTCATGCCGGGCGACGACGAGGCCGCCGCAGTACTCGCCGCGAATGCAATCATGGGTTTTCTGTGACCAAACCGTGACCACGGAGCGATCTTGAAGCCCGTGAGCATGAGAAATATGGAGGCGACGCCGGGAATCGAACCCGGATACACGGCTTTGCAGGCCGTTGCCTGAACCATTCGGCCACGTCGCCGCGAGTCACAAATGTGCACCTCGGCTCCGGCACGATACCGCCTCTGCGGCTCGTTCGTCAGATCAATCACCACAACACGATGAAGGTCGCGCATTTCTGCCACGATCATCTGATGCGTATTCTCCCCTCACTTGTTGCAACGGTCGCCGCACTGGGCTTGCTCACCGCTGCGTGCAGCAGCACGTCGCCATCAGCCTCGACCACCGACGCCACAACCACGCCCGCCACAGCAGCCGAAACCACTACCACCACCATCGACCCGGCTACGCAAAGCGATGCCTACGTCGAGCCGGGTCCATACCCAGTGGGCGTCACCACGGTCACCATCGCCAACGACATCAAGGTTGAGATCTGGTATCCAGCCGTTGCCGGCAGCGCAGGCACCGAGACATACGACATCCGCGATTTCGTCGCGCCGGCCATCAAGTCGATCCTCACCGCCGACATCCCCGCCACATACAGCTATCCAGCCACGCGAGATGCGGCCGTCGCCGACGGCAAGTTCCCTGTTGTGCTCAACAGCCACGGCTTTTCGGGCGTTCGCGTAGGCAGCGCCTTTCTCACCTCGCACCTCGCCTCGTGGGGCATGATCGTGGTGTCGCCCGATCACCCAACCCGCGACCTCTATCACGCAGTGGCTGGCCTGAAGCCCGACGTGCCCACCGACCCATCCGACGATCTGCTCGGCGGGCTCGACTACATCACCGAGCAGAGCACCATGGCAACCAGTCCGTTTATCGACCATGTCGATCTCGATCACGTCGGCGCGCTTGGCCACTCGGCCGGCGGTGGCACCATTTTGAAGGCGTCGCTCGACCCACGGCTCGACGGCTACGTCTCAATGGCCTCAGGCATCCTCACCGGTGCTAGCGCCCCCGCCGATACAACGCTTCCCGACAAGCCAAGCTTTTTCATGTCGGGCGCCATCGACCAGGTCGTGCCTCAGGACACCACTCGCAGTGCGTTTCTCAAGGTGCCTACTCCGTCGCTGCTCTGGCAGATCGACGGCGTCGGCCACAACGGCTTCGACGACTTCTGCACCTTTGGCGACGGCAAGGGAATCATCGGTATCGCCGAGGCGTCAGGCCTTGGCGCGTTCCTCGATGCCCAGCCTCAGTTCCGCAAGCTCGGCGCCGACGGTTGCGTTCCTCCGGCCGTACCGGTGGCCACCACATTCCCCATCGTTCAGCACGCGGTCACCGCGTGGTTCCTGAATCTGTTCGGTGTCGACGCGGCGCCCAAGGGGCTCGGTGCCGCAGTGGCTGATTCGTTCGCCGTAAAGGTGACCATCGAACAACGGTGATCCGCGCGATCACCCCCCTGAGGTGCGCTAATGTCACGCTCATTGGTCACGGCGGGCTGTCCGTCGTTATTGAAAGAAGAATGAAGTGGCACAAGGCACCGTCAAATTTTTCAACACCGAAAAGGGCTACGGCTTCATCTCCCGCGAAGGCGGCACAGATGTTTTCGTTCACCACACCGGTATTGCCGGCAACGGATTCAAGAACCTCGAAGAGGGTCAGGCCGTCGAGTTCGACGTAGTGCCCGGCCGCAAGGGCGATCAAGCCGAAAACGTCCGAGCGCTCTAACAAGCGAATCTGCCGCTCGCTCGTCGGGCAGTACATAAATCACCCGTTTGGGTGAGGAGGAACCTCAACCGCGTGCAGATCTACGTAGGCGCCTCCGCTCGGCCCGGCCTACCCACCAGGGCCCAATCGCTACGCCGACGCGTTAGCGGGCATCTGCAGGCGGCCTACCGCCCGTATATCAAGTGGTGGATGTCTCGCCAGCGCACCACGCGTTTCCGCGGCCTGCGCATCACTGTTCCCGTGGGTGTGTTTCCCCCACGTTTGTTTTTCTCGACCAAGTTGGTCTGCCGCACTGTGACGCGCCTAGCGCTGACCGACAAGTCGTTCGTCGAAGTGGGCTGCGGATCTGGTGCCGTGTCACTGGTGGCGGCCACGGGCGGTGCGCATGTGACCGCACTCGATATCTCTGATCTGGCGTGCACGACCACCCAACGCAACGCTGAGGCCAACGGACTCACGATCACGGTCATCGAGAGCGACTTGTTCGCCAAACTCGAAGGCACGTTTGACATCGTTGCCATCACTCCCCCGTTCTTTCGCCACGACCCAGCCACGCAACTCGACCACGCGTTTCATGCGGGTGCGAACTTCGAATACTTCCAGCGCTTGTTCGCAGACCTTGGCGAGCATCTGAGCGACACAAGCGTGGTGCTGCTCTCGTTGGCCGAGGGTTGCGACACCGACATCGGCCGCATCGCCGCCGAGCACGGCTACGAACTGCAGATCTACCGCCGGTGGATGGTGCTGCTGCAGTGGACCTACGTATTCAAGGTTGTGCGCAGCGGGGCCCAGTTCTCGTCGTAGAGCTACGTCCGGGCAGGATGACAGAATGAGCAACACTGCCCTCAAAATCGAACGGCGTGGACGCGTGGTGATCCTCGAGAACCAGCACCCACCTCACAATCGGATGACCCTCGAGTACATGGACGAACTCGAGCGCGCCGTGCTGTCGCTTCAGGATGATCGCGACGTTCGCGCGGTCGTCATCACTGCGGCCGGCACCGAGCACTTCAGCGTTGGGATGGATCTCAAACAGTTGCGGGCAAACGCCGATGATCGAGGCGGGTTCGAAGCGGTTCTCGATCAGCGACTGCGGGTACTCGCTGCGATCGAGCAGCTCGACAAGCCCGTCATCGCCACCATGTTCGGCTACTGCCTCGGTGGCGGACTCGAGCTACCGCTCGCCTGCCACTTCCGTTTTGCGGCCAGCGAAGGCGCACAGATCGGCCTGCCCGAGCTCGACCTCGGCACCGTCCCTGCGTGGGGCGGCACAGCCCGCTTGACCCGAACCGTCGGGAGGGCTCACGCCCTCGATTTGATTCTGCGAGCGAAGAAGATCGACGGACCCACCGCGCTTGCCATCGGCTTGGTTCATGAAGTCCACCCCATCGACGAACTCAAGGCTCGCGCATTCGACCTTGCCGAAGAACTCGCTGCCCAACCTCCCCTGGCCGTGGCGGGCGTGCTGCGCGCCGTTGTAGGCGCCGAGCACCTGCCGCTCGAGGAAGCCCTGCGCATCGAGCGAGAAGCGGTACGACGTTGCAGCGGTACCGCAGATCAGCTCGAAGGCATGAAAGCCTTCATCGAGAAGCGTCGTCCCAACTTTCAAGGACGATGACCATTCGCCCGACAGACGGCTGAGAAAAAGCAAAAGGCCTGACCAGTTCCCCGAGGGGCGCCGATCAGGCCTTTCTCAACGAGCGGATGACGAGATTCGAACTCGCGACCCTCACCTTGGCAAGGTGATGCTCTACCAGCTGAGCCACATCCGCATATTGCGAAGGGGAGTTTAGCAACTACTCTGCCGGACCGGACAACGTGCGTTGGGTTGCCGCTCAAGATCGTGCGTCAACCACAATTCCGGCCAGCGCAACCAGCACCGCAGCCGCGAAGAACCCCTGAAGTGCGCGCAACTTCTCGTCAAAGATGAGCCACGCTCCGGTGGCCGAGATCACCGGAGCGCCCAAGGTGAGCAGCGAGGCTACGGTCATATCGAGGTGGCGCTGCGCCCAGGTCATCAATCCATGGCCCATGAGACCCGGCCCAACAACTGTGAGGCCGAGCAGCAACCAGTCGGTGCCTCCGATGGCATGAATATCGGTGGCGGCCGTGAGGCCCCACGGAATGGCCACGCACGACGCAACCGTGAACACCGCCGCAAGGAACGACCACGAGTGAATGTCGGTAGATCGAACGCGTTTCACCTGCACGAAATAGGCGGTCCAAAGAAACAGGTTTGAAAGCGCCAACAAGTTGCCGCGCATGGCCGTGCCACTGGTGTTGCCCGAAGCGAGCACAACGCCAAAGACACCCGAGAGCGCCGCAACTGCGCACACCACCCGTCGTGCAGGCAAGCGCTCGCCGAACAGCCGAGAGGCAATGAACAAAATCAACGCCGGCTGCACCGCTGGAATCAACGTGGCGAGCGCAATCGACGTGGTCTTGTACGACGAGAAGCTGGCCATGGTCGACAACGCAAACAGGACGCCAGGCCCAAGCGCATGGCGAAACACGGCCAGCGAGAGTCGGCCTCCCGCGAGGTACGCAATGGCAATCATCACCGGCACAGCGAATGCAAAGCGAAAGACGATGATCGACGCAGCAGAGGCGTGAATGCCACGAACAATCAGCGGACCGAAGCCCCACGCAAACACTGCGAGAGCACCAGCGACGAGCGGTAGATCGGAAGACGTTGCACGGGTGCGCAACGAAGCGGTCATGTGCGTTGGTCTGGAGGACGCAGGTCGACGCGCAGCACGAGAATGCCGTCCTCGATCTCTGCGACTGCGTCGCCGATGATGGCGAAATCTTGGAAGTCGGCCTGCGCCTGCTGGATGAACGCTTGACGCTCTTCACCTGCAACCGGTGGCAGCGGCCGCTTCTTGACGGCCACAGCCCTCTCGCGGAATCGTGCCAACATCTCTTCTACGTTCAACTCAGCCATTGCAACAACCGTACCCGCTGCGAGCCGACCACGATGTGCTTAGTGGCGACCCTTTTTCACGTTGCGCAGCAGCGGATCCATCAGGTCACGAGCTAACGGCGTTGATGGATCAAGAAGCGGCTCTGGCACTGGCTCTGGCTCGGGGATTGGCGCTGGCGCAGGACCAGGTGCTGGCTCGGGGACAGGCTCAACTACTGGCTCCTCGACCACCGAAGCCTCGACAACTGGCGCCTCGAGCACCTCGGCATCGCGAAGGTCGTCGAATCCCTTCAGTTCGGCGCGTGCGGCCGCTTCGAGATCGATAACGCCTTCGTTGAGCGATTCACCTTCGACAACTCCCCAACGCATCGGCTGCGCATCTTCGGGGCGCACCGAGTTGAGCAGATCTTGTTGCGCAAACTCATCGAGATTACGGAACTTGCGCTCGCCCATCACCTCGAGCGGGGCCAGCAGCGCCGGGTCGGGACGTGTGCTCCGCCAGAACCACACGGTGATGATGAGGAGCGATACACCAAGGGCGGCGAGACCAGCGGCAAGCAGATACACCTTGCGCGTGCTGGTGACGTCGCTGACCGAATCAGCTACGAGTCCAACCACGAACGGTGCGAGTGAATGCAGCGAGAGCAACTTCATGACTCATCAAGTCTGGCATGTTTGCCTCGTAAGTGTGCAGCTCACTCGCTGATGCGCCAAGCTATGAAGCGATGACAAGCCTGCTTTCATTCGCCGGCATCGCAGCCGTGTGTGCGGCGATGTTGTGGGCCGCATTCCGCATCGAGCCGCACTGGGTCAGCAAAGACGCGCAACGCATGGTCTGTTACGGCCAAACGATCAGTCGCGACGGACGCAGCGTCGGAAAGTGGCGCGAGTTCCGCGTCACCAACGGCACCAACGGCACCATCGAAGTGCGGCCACGCCGAGGAGGCCTGAACAGCCCGCAGAGATCGGGCGCCAGCACATCGACGAGCAGTTTCATGCCAACACGGATGCCGAAGTCGTCGACCTGGCTCGTGGCGGGGCCGTCCGATAACCCACCGAAACGACGGGTGGTCTATCTCCTCGAGTGCGGCCCCGACGACGGCCTCGATTTCATGGTGGCGCTGCGCTTGCCAGCCACGAGCAAAGGGATCCCGATGCTCGACGCTGCGGCAGCGAAGCGACATGGCTAGTCCTTCGACACCGAGTCCAAGAACGCCTCGATGGGCGGGGCAACCTGATCGAGGTTGAGCAAAAACGCGTCGTGACCGTGTGGCGAATCGATCTCGACATACTCACACGGGGTGCCCGCAGCGACAAGTAGATCGCGCAGGTGCCGCTGCTGATAGGCCGGGTACAACATGTCGCTTGAGATACCCATCGACAGCACCGGCACTTTGATTCGCGCCATGGCCGACAGCACACCGTTGCGGCCGCGGCCCACATCGTGCAGGTCCATTGCTTTGCCGATGATGAGGTAGCTGTTGGTGTCGAATCGACGGATCAACTTTTCGCCGTGATGATCGAGATAGCGCTCGACCTCGAAGCGCTGCCAGAGATCGAACCCATCCCGATGTGCGCCGCCGTCGGCGAGGTCTCGTCCGAATCGCTCGGTGAACACGTTGTCGCTTCTGAACGTGACTTGCGCGATCATGCGCGCCACCGCAAGACCCTCGGCTGGGCCATCGCCCTCGGGCGCGTCGTAGTAGTCGCCACCGCGCCAGCGCTGATCGAGCAAGATCGTGCGACGTCCAATCGCGCCCCAAGCAATCTGTTGCGCTGTGCTCTGCGCACACGTTGCGATAGGCACCAACGAGCGAACGCGATCCGGATAGGTAATGCCCCATTCGAGCACTTGCATGCCGCCCATTGAGCCACCGATAACGCTGCGCCACACATTGACGCCAAGGTGGTCGGCAAGGCGGGCCTGCAGGCGAACCATGTCGCGAATAGTGATGACCGGAAAGCGAGACCCGTAGGGCTTGCCATCAGATGGGTGCGGCGACGACGGGCCGGTGGTGCCCTGGCACCCGCCGAGCACGTTGGCGCACACCACGAACCAACGGTTGGTATCGATGGCCTTACCCGGACCGATTGCATCGACCCACCAACCTTCGCCCGAATGTCCCTTGCTGTCGACGCCTGCCGCATGACTATCGCCTGTCCACGCATGACAAATCAAGATTGCGTTGCTCGCGCTGTCGTCGAGGGTTCCCCACGTTTCGTACGCGACGCTGACATTGGTGAGCGATGTTGCACCATCGAGAGCGAAGGGGCGATCGGCCGCCACACTGAGAAACTGACGATGCCCGGGGTTATCGCCCGGCATCCATGCTCCGGTCACCGGAAATGATTGCTTGTCCACATCGTCCTCCTCTCGAGCATGCTGAAATCAACAACATCAAGAGCGGCCGGAGCCTTTGTTGCCGAACCGAAGTGCGGCCACATCCCATCTGACGATGGAGGCACCTTGGGGCTTCCGACCCAGGTTGCCGGGCCTTTGGAAAGGCCGCTCGTAATGCTTGACGCAGTGTAACGGTTCGGGCGTTGGAGTCAACGAACTATGAGCTCAGCGCGTTTGGTTGTACCGCTGCTCGAGCGCGAACTGATCACCGAGTCCGACGAGCCCACCGAAGTCATCGAATGCAACGAGGCGATCGAGATGCCCACGCAACGAACCTTCGTTGCGGAGCAACGCCAGCGACTCACGGATCGCGTGCACCATCGTGAACAATCCACTGAGCGGCGACACGATGAGGAGAAACCCAAGCTCGGCCAATTCAGCGGGCGTGAGCAACGGTGTCTTGCCGGTCTCGACCATGTTCGCGACCAGAGTTACATCGCTGAGTTCGGCGGCGATGCGCTCGAGCTCGGCCACCGACTCGGGAGCCTCGATAAATACTGCGTCGACCCCAAGATCGCGGGCCATCTTGGCGCGCTCGATGGCATCGTCGAGTCCGTTCATCGCGCGCGCATCGGTACGCGCAGTGATGTGGAGATGCGTGCGATGTTCGACAGCAGCGCGCAACTTGGCCAGCCAGTCTTCGACCGGAACCACCTGCTTACCAGGCATGTGCCCGCAGCGCTTGGGCCACACTTGATCCTCGAGGAACATTCCTGCGGCGCCTGCTTGCTCCCACAACTCGACGGTGCGGATTGCGTTGAGCGGACCGCCATAGCCGGTGTCGGCATCGACCACCACGCTGGTGCTGGGCGCCGCGGCACACACTCGCCGAGCGACTTCGGCCATCTCGGTTTGGGTGAGGAATCCAAAATCGGGTTTGCCAAGCATGGTGGCGCTCACGCAATATCCGCTCACGAACACCGTGTCGAAATCGGCCTCGACAGCAAGCTTGGCCGACAGCGAATCCCACACGCCGGGCATCAACACGCTGTTGCGATTCGCAAGTCGTGCCCGCAGATGATCGCCTCTCATGATTGACCCGCAGCCAAGCGCTCGATGGCCAATTCCTTCAGCCGCTTGTAATCGACCTTGCCGTTCGCTGCCCGACCAATGGTGTCGACGACCACCACATGACGCGGTGCCTTGTAGTGGGCCAGCAACCCCTTCACGTGATCGGCGAGAGCCACCGAGTCGATGGGACGATCGGCCTCGGACTCGACCACTGCGCAGATCACTTCGCCAAACCGTTGATCGGGCAAACCGACGCATACGGCGTCGCGCACGCTGGGATGAGTCTTGAGCGCCTCTTCAACCTCTTCGGGGAAGACCTTTTCGCCGCCCGTGTTAATGCACACCGACCCGCGGCCGAGCAGCCGTAACGTGCCATCTTCGTTGACCTCGGCGAAGTCGCCGGGGACGCTCCAGCGGCGGCCTTCATAGGTACGAAATGTCTGCGCCGATTTGGCTTCGTCTTTGTAATAGCCGAGTGGGATGAAGCCCCCCACGGCTACAACTCCCTGCTCGCCAGAGCCCGGCACAACACGCTCACCATTTTCGTTGAAGACTGCACAGGTGGCGCCGATCTGAAACTTTGCAGTCTGTTGTGGAGCACCCTTTGAGCTGATCGATGCACCCATACCAATGGCTTCGGACGAACCGAACGAATCAAACAAGATCGCCTGCGGGATGAAGTCGAGAAGGCCAGCTTTGTTCTCTTGGCTCCACATGACACCGCTTGAGGTAACGACCGCGAGGCTGGTGAGGTTGTAGCGGTTGGGGTTAAGTTGCAGATGATCGAGCATGGGCCCCGCAAAGGCTTGGCCAACGATGATGACGCTGCTGACCGCACGCTTTTCGATGGTGCCGAGCAGTTCGGAGACATCAAACTTGCGGTTGGTCAGCGTGACGATGCATCCACCAAGCCCGAGGTTGTTGATCGCGGTGAACTGTCCGGTGCCGTGCATCAGCGGGCACGCCACCAGCATCACCGGACCGGTCGGAAGCGATGTATCAATGCGGCTAATCAAGTCGTCGATGCCATCGGCGGGCGGGATGCCGGACACCGCGTTGCCGCCTCCGCCGAGCACGTTGAAGAGATCGTCTTGGCGCCACATCACGCCCTTAGGCATGCCGGTGGTGCCCCCGGTGTAGAGCAACAACAGATCGTCGCCGCTACGGGGCACTTGCGGCATGCCCACAGGAACCGAGGCGCTCACAACCGACTCGTATGGCGTTGCCCACTCGGGACCATTGCCGGTCTCGTCGCTGACCACGTACCACCGCTTCACCTTGGTGAGTCGGTTGCGCACGGTGTCGAGCAGATCACTGAACACCGCGTGAAACACGATCGCTTCGGCGTCGGCGTTATCGAACAAATAGAAGATCTCTTCGGCCGCGTAGCGATAGTTGGTATTCACCGGCACCATCGCTGCCTTGAACGCTCCGACCATCGACTCGAGGTACTCGGGCGAGTTGTAGAGGTAACAGGCAAGCTTGCCGTGATGGGTCATGCCACTGTCGAGCAAATCTGCAGCCAACGCGTTCGTACGCTGCTCAAACTGGGCCCAGGTGAATACACGGTCACCCTGGATCTGGCATGGACGATCGGGCACCTGTGCCGCCACCGCAGAAAGGATCTCAGCAATGTTCCAGTTCGTCATAGGTCCCCCACCTCGTGATGCGTACGCGTCGTCAAATTAGCCGTACGCAGCACGCCGCAGCGTTCCAGAGACCTATCGGCAACAGTCGATCCCATTGACACAAGCGCGGCTACCCTCAGTGCCTATGCGAATTCTCGTTATCGGTGCCGGCGGAGTTGGCTCCGCGTTTGCAACAATCGCCGCGAGTCGACCGGTCTTCACTGACATTGTGTTGGCAGATATCGATGGCATCCGCGCAGGCGTGGCAGCGGCGCAGGCCGGCAGCGACCGTGTACGCGGCACCCGCCTTGATGCCTCGAATCGATCCGAGATCGTGCAATTGGCACAGAGCATGCGTGCCGACATCATCGTGAACGCCTGCGACCCGCGCATGAACCCGCCCATCTTCGATGCGGCGTTCGAGGCCGGCTGCCACTACCTCGACATGGCGATGCACATGTCCGAGCCACACCCCACCAACCCTCACGAGCAGACCGGCGTGGTGCTTGGCGATGCGCAGTTCGCAGTGTCAGACCAGTGGGTCGAGCGCGGCCTGCTGTCGTTGTGTGCAATGGGCGTCGAGCCTGGACTGTCCGACGTGCTGGCTCGGTACGCCAGCGATCATCTGTTCAGCAAGATCACCGAAGTGGGCGTGCGCGATGGCAGCGACCTGGTGATCGACGGATTCGAGTTCGCCCCCACGTTCAGCATTTGGACCACCATCGAAGAATGTCTCAACCCGCCGCTTATCTGGGAACGCGGCCGCGGTCTGTTCACCACGGCGCCGTTCAGCGAGCCCGAGATGTTTGTGTTCCCCGAAGACATCGGCACGTTGTGTTGCGTCAACGTTGAGCACGAAGAAGTGGTGCTGATGCCGCGATGGCTCGAACTCGATCGCGTCACGTTTAAGTACGGCCTCGGCGAGGACTTCATCGAGGTATTGCGCACCCTGCATCGCCTCGGACTCGACAGCACCAAGCCGGTCAAGGTTCGTGGGGTCGAGGTTTCGCCACGCGACCTCGTTGCTGCCGTGCTGCCAAACCCTGCCGAACTTGGCGACCGCATGCGAGGGCGCACGTGCGCCGGCACCTTGGTGAAGGGCCTCGGACTCGACGGCGCGCCACGCGAGTCGTATCTGTACCAAATCGTCGACAACGAATGGACCATGCGCACCTCGGGACACCAAGCCGTCGTGTGGCAAACCGCTGTGCATCCCGTGGTCGCATGCGAACTCATCGCAGAGGGCGAATGGGTTGGTGCTGGCGTGATGGGTCCCGAGGGATTCTCGGCAGACCCATTCCTCGATCTACTGCCGGTGCATGGTGTGAGTTGGAACCTTGAGGAGCGGCGGCCATCGCCGTCCTGAACAAACGCGATGTCGAAGCCCTGCTGGGCTTGTTCGACTCCGACCCCATCGGCGCACTCAGCACCGCACTGCGCAAGGTGCTCGATCGCCCCGGCGCGCAGTGGCCCGAATTGGTCGCCGCAGCCGCTTTCACCGACACTCGTGCCGCCGCTCTGCTGCGTGGCGAGCGACGATCACTCGACGAACTTGCGAGCGAACTGAATGAACTGCGCTCCGTAGAACATCGCTGAGACTGTGGGCTAATCTCAACCAAGAAAGAGGGAGAACCCATGCGCGTTCATGTCGATGCAGAAAAGTGCCAAGGCCATAACCGTTGTTATTCATTGGCCCCCGAGTTGTTCGATGTCGATGATCTCGGCAACGCCGTAGAGCTCAACGACGGCAACGTGCCCGAAGGCCTCGAACACAAGGCACGCCTCGCCGTGGCCAACTGCCCCGAGTACGCAATCACCATCAGCGAGTAATCCAATGACAGTCAATCGTCACCCTCCCGTCACCGATTTCGCCACCGACTTCGATCACACCGACCCAACGTGGGTCAACAACCCGTTTCCCATCTGGGACGAACTTCGCGCCACCTGCCCCATCGCACACAGCGATCGCTACGGCGGTACATGGCTTCCCGTAACTCACGAGCACGTGTCGGCAATTGCCTATGACACCGACAACTTCACATCGCGAGCCGTTGTCGTCAGCGAGGTGCGCCCCGGGCCCTTGGATCTCCCAGCGCCTATCGGTGTCGCTCCCCCCATCACATCTGATCCGCCGTTCCATGCAATGGCGCGGCGTTTGCTGTTGCCCGCGTTCGCTCCACGCAAGGTCGACGCGCTCGAGCCATTCACTCGGCAACTCTGCAACGACCTGCTCGATGCGCTCGAGGGCAAAGACATCGTCGATGCCGCTGTCGAGTACGCCCAGCACATTCCGTTGCGCGTCATCGCCAAGATGCTCGGCTTCCCAACTGAAGATGCCGATTACTTCCGTCATGTGATCCACCTCATCCTTGAGGAAGGCATCACCGCCACCGAGGACGACGACGAGCGTCTTGTCGAAGGGCAAGCGCTCGATGCGTACTTCGACAATCAGATCGCCGATCACGTGGCCAACCCACGCGACGATCTCACCACCTTCTTGCTCGAAGCCGAACTCGATGGCAACAACCTGATGCACGAACACGTTCGCGGCACCATGCTGCTCATCCTCGTCGCTGGCATCGACACCACGTGGTCAGCCATTGGCTCGGCGCTGTGGCACCTCGCCCACAATCCCGAAGATCTCAAGCGCCTTGCCGCCGAGCCCGACTTGATGCCATTCGCAATCGAAGAAATGCTTCGCGCCTACGCACCCGTCACGATGGCACGCTTGGTTGCTCAAGATGTCGAGATCGCCGGCTGTCCGATGAAGGAAGGCGATTGGGTGTTACTTCCTTTCCCAGCAGCAAACCGAGACCCTGAGTTCTTCGATCGCGCCGACGAAGTCATCATCGATCGCGAAGAGAACCGCCACGCTGCGTTCGGCTTGGGCATTCACCGATGCCTCGGCTCGAACCTCGCCCGCATGGAGCTACGAGTCGCCGTCGAAGAATGGGTGAAGCGTTTCCCCGATTTCGAACTCGCTGACCCCAGCGCAGTCACATGGGCTGCCGGCCAAGTACGCGGGCCGCGCAGCATTCCTGTGCGCTTGCCAGGCCGATCGAGTTAGAGCACGCCAATCACAGGTTGGGCTAGACGTAGTTGATGCGCGAACTGTGGCTCGGTAGGTAAGAAACCAAACCGATCGGGCCACAGCAGTTGCACGATCTCAAAAGGCTTGCCTCGATACCAAGCGTGCGCTGTGCCAAAGAGCTGCGCGTTCGTAACCGCATCTACGGGCAAAAACTGGCAGCGCAGATCGTTGTCGAGCAGGCCGAGCAACTCGACACCAAACGGCACCTCGGTGCCGCCCTTGAGTAGATCGACCACCATCGTGAGGAGCCCAGTGGCCGCCACTGGGGTGAGCCCAAAGATGACAACTTCGGCAAAGCCGGTGAGCGCCGGCAGACCAATGGTGTAGCAGTACCCGGGAGTCAGCGGATCGGTGTCGGCTCTGGCCGCCACTGGTTCAAGCGCCCAGCCAGAGGTCTCGATCATCCACTCGATTTTGTCGGCGTGGGGAATATGAAAGTCAGGCAGTTCGTTGGTCATCTCAACCACCCAATGATGTGCCCATCCATGTCAGATCAGCGACTCGCTGTCGAGGTCGAGCGCATGCTGCAAATGGCGAGTGGCCATCGCTGCAAACATCGCCTCACTGCGTTCGGTGCCGCCAACGATTTGTGACGCGACAACCGCCATCACGACGCCGGCGAAGGCCTCGCGGCGATACTGCAGCCACGCCCAATCGTGGTCGATCTCGATGTTGTAGTCGCAGCGCAACGCCTCGACATACTCGGCAACGAGACCCTTTTCGATCTCACGACGATCTTCGGGCTGCGGCCCGGCACCGAGGAAATACGACACGTCGGCCAGGGCCGCGCCATGGCCAGGGGACTGCCAATCGACCGTGGCGATCGGCGAGCCACCCTCGGGAGTGGCATACATCAGGTTGTCGAGTCGGTAGTCGCCGTGGGTCACCGTGAGCGGGCTATCACGCTTGTCGATCCAGTCGGCCAGCATCGCGCCGAAACGCTGCACTAGATCGGTGGCCTCCTCGGTCAGATACTTGCCATAGGTTGCCATGAACCCTGGGAACAAAATGCCCCACATGCCAACCAACATCGCTGTGTCGTCGGCGGTGGTGCGGCGGCTGAGCCACTCGATGTCGCTGAGCGCCGGGTCGCCCCAACGCGGACCATGCAAGCGGGCGAGTTCGAGCACCGAAGTGCGCGCATGGTTGACCGAACAGCCAGTGATCTGGTTGCCCTGCGACGCCGGCGCGAGGTCTTCGAGAACGATGACAAAGTCGCCGGTGTCGGCATCCCATTCGGCGTGATAGCAGCGCGGCACGCGAATGTCGACAGTGGGTGCGACCTCGTTATAGAACTTCACCTCGCGCTCGTAGTTACGCAGCGCCATACCTGTTGCCCGGCTGGTTTCGTCGGGTGATGGCAGCTTGACCACCACGCTGCGCGGTACCGAGTCGGGCAACGAACCATCGGGGCCGGTAAGTGTCAGACGCAGGTTCATGCCCACGAGTCCGTCGCCAATGCGTTGAGTGTCAGCGATTACTACCGTGACATCGAACAGCGTCGATAGCCACTCACCAGTTACTTGCTCAGGTCCCACACTCCGGCACGGTAGCGTCCTCAGCCATGACAGGTACAGACGAGATGTTGATCCGCGACCACCTCAACCGTGTCGAGGCCGATGGTTACACCATCATCGAGAACGCTTTCTCAACCGACCTAGCCGACAAACTCGTGTCCGACCTCACCCGACTCGAGCGCGAACGCAACATCGTTCCCGCCACCAACGGATTCGAAGGCTTCCAAACGTGGCGCATCTACAACCTGCTCGCGTTGGGTCGCCTCTACGAGCAGATCCCAGTGCACCCAGTTGTGCTCGCTGTCATGCGCAACGTGTTGGGCGATGGCTGCCTCATCAGCAGCCTGTCGTCGATCTCCATCGGCCCCGGAGAAACGGCCCAGCCCATTCACGCCGACGATCAGTTGCTGCCCCTACCTAAACCTCACCTCGCCACCATCGCCAACAGCATGTGGGCGCTCACTGATTTCACTGAGGCAAACGGGGCAACGCGCATCATCCCTGGTTCGCACAAAGCCGATCACTCGCCGCCGTATGGCGTGGAGCAACAGTCGATTGCCGCTGAGATGCGCAAGGGCAGTGTGCTCATCTGGCACGGCTCACTGTGGCACGGGGGTGGGGCCAACGCCACCAGCCAACGCCGCTGGGGCGTTGCGATGAACTACTGCGCCGGATGGGTTCGCCAACAAGAGAACCAGCAGCTCGGCATCCCGCTCGATCTGGTTCGGCAGTTCAGCCCCGACCTCCAGCAGTTGTGCGGGTTTCAGCTCTATCGAGGGCTCATCGGGCACATCGAAAAGCACTCCCCTGCCGAACTGTTGTTGAACACCCAATCGCCCACAGAAATGTTGTGGGCGCGTAGCTGACCGATACGGTCAGGAGTACATGTATCGCTTTCTGTTACGGCCCAAATGGCTGCTGCTTCACGTAGTTGTTCTCTGCTCCGTTGTCGGCATGCTCTTTCTCGCTCGCTGGCAGTGGGACAAGCACATCGCGCACGATGCGTTCGTCGAGACCGTCAAGGGCCGCCTGGCCGCCGAGCCCGAAGAACTCGCTCTGTTGCTCAGCGCAAACACACCCGCTGCCGACATCGAGTGGTACGTGGTCACCGCCTCAGGTTCGTATGTCACCACCGGCGAACTGCGCCAGCTCAACCGCACCCAAAACGGCTTCAACGGCATCAACATCTTGACGCCGTTCCAAATCAACAACGGCCCGATCATCATCGTCAACCGCGGCTTCGTTCCCGACGGCATCCAGGTGCCCGCGGCGCCCACCGGAACCATTGTTGTTGGGGGCACCGCACGAACATCGCAGATCCGTCGGACCGGCGAGCTAACCGACGACCAGAGCGCCAGCAACAACGAAGTGAGGCGCGTAGATCTTGCGTTTATCGCCGAGCGCATTGACCAAACGATCGCGCCGATATACATAGATCTCATTGCGACAAAGCCGGCATCGCCATCGCCGCCAGTTCCGGTTCCGCCACCCAATCTCGGCAGCGGTCCCCCGCACGTGTCGTACACCGGGCAATGGTTATTCTTCTCGCTGTGCGCGATTGCCGGATGGGTGTTCGCCGTGCGGCGCTCGGCAAAGTCAGCGCGTCAGGCACTCGCCCAAGCAGCTACGGATGAGCCTCAAACGCTGCCATCCGCTTGAACTGCTCAATAACGTTAGGCGTCTCGTGGTTCGGATTCAATGATCGATAGACGGTGTCTACGTTCACGCTGATGCGACCAAACTCACCCCAGCCCTCGAACCCGTTGAGCGAAATATCGCGCGCAGCGTCCCATGCATCCAAACCCGCATGAAAGCGATCGGTGGCTTCGGTCTGAACGTACGCCAGGTAGTCACGCACGCGTGTAATGCCGCGCTTGTCGGTGAGCGGACCATGCCCTGGCACGACGGTCTCAATATCCATGCCCAACATCAAGTCGCACGCATTGATCCAATTGGTCAGCGGGCCCGCCCAAACAATGGGGGTGCCACCAATGAACAAGATGTCGCCGGTGTACACGGTCTTGGCATCGGGCACATAGGCGATGACATCGCCTGCGGTGTGCGCCGGACCAACCTCGATGAGTTCGATCACTCGGCCGCCAACCTCGATGTCGAGCCGACCTTCGAAGGTACGCGTCGGCAACGTGTACTCAATGCCTTCGAAATCGAATTCTCCGAAGAACCCACGGAACAACTCGCCAACTTCGCCGGGCGCTTTGTTGAGCGCTGCCAACATCGACGGCGGCACTTCGGTCATCTCATGCGCAGCGCGTTCGCTCGCGATGATCTCGGCACCATGCACCAGTTGGTTGCCATAGCAGTGGTCGCCGTTGGCGTGAGTGTTGACCAACGTGCCAATCGGTGCAGCGCCCACCACTCGCGACATTGACTGAAGCATCTCTGCGGTGAGCTTGAGATCGAACAACGTGTCGACCAACAGCGACGCGCCGTCACCAACGACGAGGCCGGCATTGCTCCACCCCCACCCGCCATCGGGTTGCAGATAGGCAAAGCATCCGTCGCCAAGTTCGTGCAGGCCCTTTGAATACGTCATCCCCAATAACTAGCACCTGCCATCCGATGCAGCGAGTATCGATCCCTTAGAGTTCGCCCATGCAGACTCGTCGGCTTGGCCGCACCGAACACCACAGCAGCGTTGCCATTTTAGGTGGCGCCACGTTTTGGGACAGCACCCCCGAACAGGCCGATGCAGCAGTGCGCATAGCGGTTGCCCGCGGCGTGAACCACATCGACGTTGCACCCACGTACGGTCTGGCCGAGACCGTCGCCGGGCCCACAATCGGCGCGCTGCGCAATCAACTGTTCATCGGCGAGAAGACCGCCCGCAGCCACCCCGATGGCGTGCGCTCACAACTTGAGGCATCACTCGCGAAACTCGGGTGCGACTCGTTCGATCTCTACCAAGCTCATGGCGTGACCGGCCTCGACGTGCTCGACAGTCGGGTCGCCGCGATCGAGTCGATGTTGTCAATGCGCGACGAGGGCTTGTTCCGATTTGTGGGCATCACCGGACACGATCTCGGGGCACCCGTGGCCCATCTCGAGGCGTTGCGCCGATGGGATCTCGACACCGTGATGTTCCCGCTATACCCACGTATCTACGCCGACCCTGTCTACCGCGACAACGTGCTGGCGCTGCTCGCCGAGTGTGCGGCGCGAGACGTTGGCGTGATGGTGATCAAAGCCGCGGCCAAGCAGCCATGGGGTGAGCAGAAGCGAACGCACGGAACGTGGTACGAACCACAGACAACACCCGAGGGAATTCGCCACGGCATTCGTTTCGCGCTCTCGCACCCTGGCGTACACGCCTTTTGCAGCCCCGGCGATCTGTCGCTGCTGCCACTGGTGCTCGATGCCGCCGAGGGGTTCGTTCCTTACACCGAAACTGAACGCGCCGAGGCCGTTGCTACCGCGCTTGCCGACAACGACCCGCCGATCTTCCCGATCGCCGAAAAAGCTCAACACTAAGCGCGAGTAATCAGCCGTCGCTCATCGGCCTACACCCCGAGGCGTTCAGCCAAACGCTCGGCCATCATCACCGCAGGAAGATGCGTGTTGCCGCGAGGCAGGTCGGGAAACACGCTGGCATCGCACACGCGCAACCCTTGGTGATGATGCACCGCGCAATCGACATCGACCACTGCAAGGTCGTCGCTGGCCGCACCCATGCGGCAGCTCGAGCTGGCGTGCACGTAGTCGGCCACATGTTGCATCATCCAATGATCGAACGCTGCGTCGTCGTGAGGTAACGCCTCGAGACGAGTGCCGATGTTGTCAATGTAGGCCGCCGATGAGATGCGCCGGAATGGCTCGGTGTCGACGAGTGCAGCCATGTGCCGAACGGCCTCGCGTAGATGCGACCGGTCGCGTTCGTTGGCAAGCATGTTGAACCGAACCACCGGATCATCTGCTGGGTCATCGCTGCGCAACGACACAGAACCCTCGGAGTGCACCGACATGACCGCCGCCATCAGAACTCCGAAGCCCGCCGCCTCGGGTGCGGCACCCAAATGGTTCACAGGAAGCAACTGCAGATCGGCGACGCCGCCGGATGATGACCAACGCAGCAATGTAGCTAACGCAAGATCGTTAGACGATGCCCGGGAGTGGTCGTGAAGCTGCAGCGTGACGCTGGCCGATGCGTGGTCTTTGAGCCCGCGACCAATGCCCGAAAGTTGCACGCCGCTTCGCAGCAACACAGCAGGCGAATGAATGGCTCCGGCGCACACGATGACTTCGCCCGCATCGATCATCTCTCCGTCAGCCAGGCGAACACCAACCGCACGGGAACCCTGGAGCAGCACACGATCTACTAATGCGTTGCCGCGAATAGTGAGGTTCGCGCGTTCACGCGCGGCTTCGAGATAGGCATCGTTGGTAGACACCCGTCGACCATTGATCCGCGTGAGCCACGCTGGTCCAACGCCAAGCGCCCCGGGCAGCAAATAGTCGTCGCAGGCGCTGTGACCAAGCAACTGCGCCGCCTCGACCAACGCCGTATCGACACTTCCCCACTCGGCGCGAGATGGCTGGCTCAGCATCGCCGTGAGACGACCAAACACCGGCGCCACATCGGCCCACGACCAACCTTCGCAACCCAGATCGCGCTGCCACCGGTCGTAGTCGTCGGGCACGCCCCACATGGCGATCATCGCGTTCACCGCCGACGACCCACCGATGCCCCGACCGCGTCGATACACGCTCTCAGCCCCGGCCTCGGTTCGCTGAGCAACAAGGTTCGGATACATGCGACCCGGCTCGGCGAGGGCGTCGAGAAACGAGTTGCCGGCGATAGACGCTGGCGTCTGCGCGCTGCGGTGATCGGGGCCAGCCTCAAGCAGCAGCACGTGATGCGCGGCCGACTGCGACAGCCGCGAAGCCAACACAGCGCCAGCCGAACCAGCACCAATAATCACCGTGTCGTAACGCACCGACTACGCCGGATCCGGTGTTGTCTGAGCTTCGCTCCAGCGGCGATACACGTCGGCAAACATCTGTTGCGTTGGCAGCATCAGCAACGATGCTCCACCGTCGACACACAACGTTTGGCCAGTAATAAAGTTGCCCGCCGGGCCGCACAAAAACAGCGCTGCCTTGGCGACATCATCGCTGGTTCCCATTCGACCCAGCGGGGTCACCTCGCGTAGCGCCTGAATGGCCGATTCAATTCTGAAGACGCGCTTGGTCATCGGCGTTTCGATGAGTGACGCAGCAACCGTGTTGAACCGAACCTGCTTGGCGCCGTATTCAACGGCCGCAATCTTCGAGGCGTATTCAACACCTGCCTTCGCGCTGGCGTAGGCAGCAAGACCGTTCGATGGGTTGTGGGCTGTGAGCGAACTAATCGACAAAAATGCTCCGCCGCCCGAGGCAGCCATTGCGTTGCCGAAATGGCGCATGCAATACATCGCCCCGCTGAGCTGAACTGCCAACATCGCATCGAGCTTGGCTGGAGTGAGATCGGCCAGCGGCGTGCTCTGCTCGTAGCCCGCGCAGTTCACCGCAATGTCGATCTTGCCGTACCTCTGCGTGGCCAATTGCTGAAGTGACTGCACCTGTTCGTCGTCGGTGATATCGCAATCGACTCCGAGTCCGCCAACCGACGCAGCAACCTCGTTGACGACATCTACGCGTCGGCCGGCTACGACAACTGTCGCACCCTCGGATGCGAACAGCCGGGTGATCGACTCACCGAACCCGCTGTGACCGCCAACGACAACAGCCACCTGACCATCGAGAATCCCCATGCCCGTAATCTAGGGCTGCCGAGCAGTCTCTCTTGGCAACCCAGCAAGGTGAGCGTGATCGTTGTAACGAACGAGGCGCCATCGACCTGGCTTCACGAGCTGCAACTCGGTGATCGAAGTATTCAACGTGTTGATCTCGAACACGCCCAACTGAGCGGCGCGAAGCGCTTGGCGTAGGGCTGCATCGATCACACCGCCGTGACAGGCAACAACAATGGTCTTGCCCTCGTTGGCACGCAGGGTTTGCGAGATTGCTTCGCCCACGCGTAGATGAAAGGCGGCCAACGTTTCGCCGCCCGGAAAGCCCACGCTGAACGGGTCTGCCTCGTGATCGTGGCGGCCATAGCGCTCTACATATTCGTCGAAGGTCATGCCGTCGCACACATCACCGGGATCGTGCTCGCCGAAGCCCTCGACGATGTCAATGTTGAGATCGCCCAAGGCTGGGGCGATGATCTCGGCAGTTTCCCGAGCCCTCGGGAACTGACTGCTCACCAGCACATCGGCCGAAATCTCTGCTGTGGCCGCAAGGCGATCGCGGAGGCGTTCGGCTTGCTCTACACCCAGCGGCGACAGCCCCGAACACGTGCGAAAGCCCCCGATACGGCGGGCGACAGTTGTGTTCGATTCGCCGTGGCGAATCATGATCAGACGGGTCACAGGACTACCAGAATAGGCACACTGAGGTCCGACCAGACAGTTCGGCGGTCCCGCCGCCTGACTTTTCGTTCAATCCCGACGACCCGAACCGGCATTGCACCTAAGGTCACGTTGCAACATACTGCTGCGCCCGAAGGAGGCCCACCTTGCCAAGCCCTTCGTCTTCTCGTCCCATCGGTCGTCACGACCGTGAGACATTCTTCGATCGTTTCGAAGCCCTCACCTTCGATGATGTCGTCATCGTGCCCGGTTACAGCGAGGTGCTGCCCGACTCGGTCGACACCTCCGCCGTATTCGCCCGCGACATCAAACTGGCCGTGCCGCTCGTATCTGCGGCAATGGACAAAGTTACCGAATCCCCGATGGCTGTTGCCATGGCACGCGAGGGCGGCATCGGTGTTATCCACCGCAACCTCTCTATCGAGGACCAAGCGGCCGAAGTGCAAAAAGTAAAGCGCAGCCAGAGCGGCATGATCACCGATCCGGTCACGCTCACACCTACGGCAACGCTGCACGAAGCCGAAGCGTTGATGAACCGTTTCAAGTTCAGCGGCGTTCCCATTATCGATCACGACGGCCGCCTTGTTGGCATTCTCACCAACCGCGACATCAGGTTCTGCGGAGGCTCCGACTTCGATCGGCCTGTCACCGACTTCATGACCAGCGAGCGACTCATCACCGCCGCCGTCGGCACCACACTCGAAGAAGCCCGCGCCACGCTGCAGAAGTACCGCATTGAGAAGTTGCCACTGGTCGACGACCAAGGTTTCTTGCGTGGCCTCATCACGGTCAAAGACATCCTCAAGCGCCAAGAGTTCCCGAACGGCACACGCGACTCAAAGGGTCGCCTCGCATGCGCAGCAGCCGTCGGTGTCGGACCCGATGTCGAAGATCGTGCCGAAGCACTCGCAGCGATGGGTGTCGACGCCTTCGTCATCGACACCGCGCACGGGCACTCGGCGGGGGTCATCAAGACCATCGAACGCCTTCACGCTGGTTGGCCATCGATCGCCATCGTGGCCGGCAACGTGGTCACCGAAGAAGGCGTCGAAGCACTTGTCGCCGCTGGCGCCGACGCTGTGAAGGTCGGCGTGGGAGCCGGGTCCATCTGCACCACTCGTGTGGTCTCGGGTGCTGGCATGCCGCAGCTTTCGGCCATCTACTTCACCTGCCTCGCCGCTCGCCGCTTGGGCATTCCAGTCATCGCCGACGGAGGCATCACCTACAGCGGCGATGTCGTCAAGGCCATCGCAGCCGGGGCCGAAACCATCATGCTCGGCTCGTTGCTCGCCGGCACCGAAGAGGCTCCGGGCGAACTCGAACTGTTCGAGGGTCGGCGCTACAAGAGCTATCGCGGCATGGGTTCGCTGGGCGCGATGTCGGGCCACGGCGCCGACCGCTACGCCAGCGGGCAAGCACCCAGCGGCACCCGCAAACTCGTGCCCGAAGGCATCGAGGGTCGCGTGCCATTTGCTGGCGGCCTCGGCGATGTCACCTACCAACTCGTCGGCGGCCTGCGCAGCGGCATGGGCTACGCAGGAGCCGGGACGCTGCAGGTGCTACGCGACACCGCTCGGTTCATGAAGGTCACCACCGCCGGACGCGAAGAGTCGCATCCGCACGACGTGACCATCACCAAAGAAGCACCGAACTACCAGCGCGGCTAGCGCCCGTCCACAACATCGCCACTGTCTTCACCATTCCGGAGTCCCCCAGGTTCCCCCCGGTTCGCGGTTTGGTGAAGGCAGTTGGTCGAGGGTCGACCAATAGTCTTCAACAAACGTTGGATGGCGACAAACGTTGGATGGCGACAAACGTTGGATGGCGAGGAACTTAGGCGAGCTTTTCGACGAAGGCTTCAAGTTGGCGCAAGTTGCGACATTCGTAGACGCCATCGGTGTGAGTTCCGTAATCGCCCACGATTGAGTCACCGGTGTTCCAGTAACTGCGTGGCTCAGGGTTCAGCCAATAGACATGGCGGGCCTTCTGGCTGATGTTCTTCACGACCCACGCCTGACTGGCGTGATAGTTGTTGCGAGCATCGCCGAGCAACAGCACGGTTGTCTTGGGGCCAACGTCTTTGCCGTACTTGTCCCAGAACACTTCGAACGCATGGCCGTAGTCGCTGTGGCCGTCTACCCAGACCACATCGGCCTCGGTGTTCACCCGATGGATTGCTTCGCTGATGTCTTCGACGCCCTTGAAGTATTCGGTGACTTCATCGAGTCCGTCGATAAAGACGAACGAGCGAACCTTGCTGAACTGCCCCTGGATTGCATAGACCAACATCAGCGTGAAGCGAGCAAACGCCGCAACCGACCCGCTGATGTCGGCGATCACCATAAGCTCTGGTTTGGCCGGACGCGGGTACTTGAACTTGGGATCGGCCGGAACGCCGCCGTACGACAACGAGTGGCGAACGGTGTTACGGAAGTCGAGCGGACCCTTGCGGCCATGGCGACGCTTGCGAGCCAGTCGTGCCGCCAACTTGCGGGTGAGCGGATAGAGCGACTTCTTCAGGTTCTGCATCTCGTCGCGTGACGCGTGCATGAACTCGACATCTTCGGGCAACGGCTTGCGCAGGGTCTTGGCCATTGCCTCGGCCCCACGATCGGCAACGAGGCGACGACGGATCTCTGCTTCGATCTCTTTTTTGAACTGATCGATGCGGCTGTCGTATTCGTCTTTCTCAAGACGCTCTTCAAGTGGGGTGAGCTCGCCGCCAACTTCTTGACGACTCGCCTCCATCAGCTTTTCGAGCATGCCTTCAAGATCGAGATTACGAAGCGTGCGATACAGGTAATAGGTGCCACCCACCGGGCGGCCAGGCTCCATGCCAGCGAAACGCTGCACCGACTGCTTGGCCAAGGCACGCATCATGCCCTGATCACCCTTCATCAACGCCTTCATCAGGAGATTCATCATCTCCTCGGGCGTCAACGCCTCCATACCGCCACCACCAGCGCCCTTGCCTTCGCCTTGGCCCTGCTGCTGCTCTTGCATCTCGCGCCACATCGCGTCGAGTTCGCTCTCGTCGCCATCGACAAGTTTGTACTCGGGTCCACGCAGGCTGAAGTACACCTCGAACACGGTTTCAAACGCGCGCCAGTGGCTGTTGTTCTTCACCATCGTGGCGCCGAGCGCGTATTTGAACGCGTCTCGATCCTCGATCGGAATGTGCTGGATGGCCTCCATCGCGTCGAGGTTCTCGGTCAGCGAAACAGGTATGCCCGCGTTACGAAGCTCTACAACGAAGCCGGCAAGAAGATCAATCATCAGATGAGGCCTTGTACGCGCCGACTACTTTTTGGCTTCGGCGGACAACTCTTTGGCGGCCTTGGCAATGTCGGTCTGGTACTTGAGCAGAACGTGCAAGGTCTCTTTGGCCTGCTGCGCATCGATGTTTTGCACACCGAGCAACACAAGCGTGCGGGCCCAGTCGATGGTTTCGCTGACGCTCGGTGCCTTCTTCAGATCGAGCTGACGCAGGCTGCGCACAATGCGCGCAATCTGATCGGCCATGTTCTCGGTGACGTCAGGAACGCGGGTCATCACGATCTGCTTCTCACGCTCGAGTTCTGGGTAGTCGACATGCAAAAACAAGCAGCGACGCTTGAGTGCCTCGGACAGCTCGCGGGTGTTGTTCGACGTGAGGAACACCAGCGGAATCTGCTTGGCGGTGATGGTGCCCAACTCGGGGATACTCACCTGATACTCAGAAAGAATTTCAAGCAACAACGCCTCGGTCTCAACCTCGACACGGTCGACTTCGTCGATAAGCAACACCACTGGATCATCGGCGGTGATGGCCTCAAGCAACGGGCGGGTCAACAAGAACTCGTCAGAGAAGATGTCGTCGTGCACATCGCTCCATGAGTCGCTGCTCTTGTCGGCTTGAATGCGAAGCAGTTGCTTTTTGTAGTTCCACTCGTAGAGGGCCTTCGACTCGTCGAGGCCTTCGTAGCACTGCAAACGGATCAAACGAGCGCCAAGCATCTCGGCGACGCTCTTGGCTAACTGGGTCTTACCGGTGCCTGCTGGGCCCTCAACGAGAACCGGCTTACCGAGACGATCGGCCAGGAATACGACACCGGCGATCCCTTCGTCAGCAAGGTAATTCTCGGCACGAAGCCCTTCGCGCACCGACTGAACAGATTCAAAGCGTGTTCCCATACGGATCGCACCCTAACCGCACGCCTCGCCGGTGCCTCAATCGAGTTACACCTTCGTTGCTGAAGCCGTACTATGCGCAGGTGAACAACGACGTGCTCGGGGGACGAGGTATGTTGCGATCCAACGTCGTCGTCGCCTTAGGCACAGCGCTGTCCCGGCTCACCGGGTTGATTCGCATTGTCGTGTTTAGCATCATCATTGGGCAAACAGCCTTGGCCGACGCATACGACGGAGCCAACAACAGCCCTAACGCGATCTACGAGCTGCTGCTCGGCGGCATTCTGTCGGCAAGCCTCGTGCCCTTGTTCACCAAGCACGCCGAACAAGAAGACGACGAAGCCACGACCGCCGTGGTCACCGTGGCCGTGTTGGCACTCACCGCAATCACCGCAGTCGCGTTCGTCGCTGCGCCGTGGATCTTTCACCTGTTCTCGTTCAATCCTCCGAGCACCATCAACGCCACGCAGTACCGCGATGTCGGCTCGTCGCTCGCCCGCATCTTTTTGATTCAGATCTTCTTCTACGGCTTGTCGGCGCTTGGCGCTGCGCTCCTCAATGCGCGCCGACGTTTCTTTGCCGCCGCGTGGTCTCCGGTGCTGTCGAACTTGGTCATCATCGTGAGCCTGCTGCTCATTCCTGGTGTGGTCGGCGACAGAGACATCGAACTCGGCGAGGTGTTGTCAAACACCGGCTTACGGCTGATGCTCGGCTTCGGCGCTACCACCGGTATCGCTGTGATGGCGTTCGCCTTACTGCCGGCGCTGAAAAAGGCGCATGTGCCACTGCGCTTCAACGCCGACTTCCGTCATCCGGCGGTGCGTAAACTCGTGCAACTGTCGGGATGGACCCTCGGCTACGCAATCGCCAACCAGGTCTCCATCATCGTGGTGAAGAACCTCGCCCTCGGTTCGGGCGAGGGCCAACAGGCGGCATACACCGCCGCCTTCACCTTCTTCGTACTCCCCCACGGTTTGTTAGCCGTGTCGATCGCAACCACCTTCGTCCCCGAACTCTCACGCTTCGTCGCCCACCGCGACAAAGCGGCGTTTATCGATCGCACGTCGCTCGGTATCCGCATGGTGGCATTGCTCACCTTGCCTGCCGGTATTGGCCTATTCGTTCTGCGTCGCTCGATCATCGGTGGCATCCTGCAACACGGGCGCCTCAACGCGCTGCAGGCGCTCAACACCAGTCGGGCGCTCGGTGGCTTTGCGGTGGGCCTCGTGGGGTTCAGCGTGTACCTCTTTGTTCTGCGCGGCTTTTACGCGCATCAAGACGCGCGCACGCCGTTCATCATCAACCTCGGCGAAAACGCGCTCAACATTGTGCTTGCTTGGATACTCGTTGGCCGCTACGGAGTCCTTGGCCTCGGGTTAGCGTTTGGTATTGCATATTTAGTCAGCGCCGTCGTTGCGCTCTTGGTGCTGAGCTACAAAGTGCCTGGATTCGAGCTGCGCCCTATTTACGAAAGCATGGGACGCATGTTGTTGGCCTCGGCAATCATGGGCGAGGTCGTGTGGTTGTTTGCCCGCCTCGTGGGTGCCAATGCTGGAAACGGAGCAATGCCGCGAGCTCTGCTGGGCACCATCGTTGGCGTTGGTGTGTACGTAGCCGTGTTGGCCCTGTTGAAGGCGCCCGAACTCACGTTGATCAGCGACCGACTGCTCCGCCGCCGCACCAAGGTCTGAGCGATTCCACTCGGCGACCGGGCAACGTAAGCAACTCAGCGAGGTAACAGCACGAGATCGTCGCGGTGAATCACTTCGTGTGCAATCTGCGGGGCGAGATCGCGGGTACTGCGCCCAGCGTTCACACGCACTACGGCCGACGAAACAGCAGCCATGCCGCGTGCGAACACGATGCCTTCGGCATCACGCACTTCGATTGTGGAACCCTCTTCGAAGTCACCATCAACTGCGATGACCCCTGCCGGCAACAAAGACGTGCCTCGCTCGACCAATGCGCGCGCTGCCCCGGCATCGACCGTGACCGAACCGTCGACCTGGCTGGCGAAACCAATCCACAGCTTGCGTGCTGGCAGTCGGCGATCGCTGGGCTCAAAGGTGGTGCCTACAGCGACACCCGCAACGGCATCGAGCAACACATTTGGACGCAACGCTTCGGCAATCACCGCGCGCACGCCCGACCAACTGGCCAGACGCGCCGCACCGAGCTTTGAGGCCATGCCGCCGCTGCCACGATTGGTACCTGTTGACCCAGCCGAGACCGAGAGCAAGGGGTCGTCGGCGGCAACGTTGCTGATCAACGTGGCGTCGGGGTTCGTGCGCGGATCGGCAGTGTACAAGCCAGGCATATCGGTGAGCAGCACTAGCACGTCGGCGCTCACGTTGTGGGCGACGAGTGCTGCGATGCGATCGTTGTCGCCGTAACGAATCTCGTCGCTGGCGACGGTGTCGTTTTCGTTCACGATGGGCACGCAACCAAGTTCGAGCAACCGAACCAACGTGTCGCGGGCGTGTAGATACTGATG
Organism: Ferrithrix thermotolerans DSM 19514; assembly: GCA_945861025.1. Classification (GTDB taxonomy): domain Bacteria; phylum Actinomycetota; class Acidimicrobiia; order Acidimicrobiales; family Ilumatobacteraceae; genus WLMZ01. Next base: position 40,538 of record CAMASN010000010.1, on the reverse strand, counting down.
ACGGTTCGCGAAGTCGTGTGGCACCAACAGCACTTGTGCAGCGACGAGACCGTGACGCGCGAACTGTTGGTTGTACTCCTGCATCAAGCGTGGCTGGCCAGCGGCGGCAAGGGCCTGCAAGCTCAACACATCGGTTGGCCGTGCCTCAAGGCTCAACGCCGCCACTCCTGCTGCAATTGCACCCGAACTCACCAAAATGACCTCGTGGCCCTGCTTACGAAGCCCTGCCAATTGATCACACAGAGACGCAATCACGTGCACCTGGATCACACCAGATGCATCGGTGAGCGACGATGTTCCGACTTTGGCTACGACCCGCATTTACAGATCGGGCTCGTACTCGAAGCTGAACTCACCGATCCACACGACGTCTCCATCTTGGGCACCGGCACGGCTCAGCAGGCGATCGACGCCAAGTTTCTTCAAGCGCTCGTCGATCCAGTTCAGTGCCTCGGGGGTGGTCACGTCGTTCAACGCTACGACGCGCTCGACATTGCGGCCGCGAACACGGAACTGGTTCTCATCAATGCGCTCGACAACCGCACCATCGACCTCAGGACGAATGATGACAATGCCTTCTTGGTCTGGCTGCTCGTGGCGAACCTTCGCGACCAACTCGGCCAGTTTGCCCACGAGCACCCGCAGGCCCTCGGTGGTGATGGCACTGATTCGTAGCCCATCCCATTCGGTCTCGGCGCCGACATCGTTCTTGGTGCCGACGACAAGGCGAGGACGCTCGAGTAGTTCGGGCTCGTAGCTGCCAAGCTCGCCTACCAAGATGCGCTCTTGTTCGGCTGGCGACACGCCATCGGCCGATTCGAGATCGACGAGCACGCACAACACGCGGGCACGCTCGATGTGGCGCAGGAACTGATGACCAAGGCCACGTCCTTCGCTGGCGCCTTCGATGAGGCCGGGAATGTCGGCCACAATGAATTCGGTATCGCTGTCGACGCTGACAACACCGAGGTGCGGTTCGAGCGTGGTAAACGGATAGGCCGCGATCTTGGGCTTTGCTGCGCTGATGCTGCTAATGAGCGTGCTTTTGCCAGCGTTGGGGAAACCCACTAACGCGACATCGGCCATCAGCTTGAGGTCGAGCTTGAGCCACTGATCAACACCGTGCTCGCCCTGCTCGGCATAGCTCGGGGCACGTCGACGGTTCGACCAGAACTTGGCATTGCCGCGGCCGCCACGGCCACCAGCAGCAGCGAGCCAACGATCGCCGTGATGCACGAGGTCGGCGAGCAGTTCGCCGCTATACATGTCGCGGGCAATGGTGCCCTCGGGAACCATAACCTCGATGCCTTCGCCGCGCTTACCGTGTTGGTCCTTGCCCTTGCCGTGCACGCCATCCTTGGCGCGACGATGAGGATGATCACGGAACGCAAGCAGCGATGCAACGTTGCGAGTGGCGACGAGCCAGACATCGCCGCCCTTGCCTCCATCGCCACCGTTCGGTCCACCCATGGCCTCTGGACCTTCACGACGGAACGAGACACAGCCAGCTCCGCCATCGCCTCCGCGGACATTTAGTTGGGCTTCGTCGACAAATCCGCTCATAGTGCAAATGCAGGCTATCTGTCAGCAGTAGTCGGTGGTCGCTGATTACGCCGCGTATCCTGCGAGACATGGACGAATCGGTGCAAGAACGAGCACAACGCTGGGCCGCCACGATGTCTGGGCATCAGGTCGCAGGCATTCAATTGGCCCACAGCGACTCGTGGGCCGGGCCGGGTAGCACCGAACTCGTCGATCGCCGGAGCAGCGAAGAAACCCAAGATGCCTCGATGGCGCGTCTCGCCACCCGAGCCAGCGGCGCAGGCGACCGGGTCATCGACGAAACGGCCGACACATACCGCACCTGCTTCGAACGCGATCGCGACCGCATTTTGCACGCTTCGTCGTTTCGCCGCCTTGCCGGCAAGACCCAAGTGTTCGTCTTTCCCGACGATCACCAGCGCACACGCCTCACCCACGCGCTCGAGGTGGCTCAGGTGGCCGTCTCGATCTCACGGGCCCTCGGGTTGAATCTGGCGCTCACTGAGGCCATTGCGCTCGGCCACGATTGCGGCCACGGCCCAGGTGGCCACGCCAGCGAAGACGCCCTGTCGCCGTATGTGCCGGGCGGCTACGACCATGCGCTATGGGGCGCCGATGTCACCTTGACCTCGCTCAATTTGTGCTCCGAGACCCTCGATGGCATCCGTAACCATTCGTGGTCGCGGCCCGCCCCGGCAACCCCTGAGGGCGAAGTGGTGTCATGGGCCGATCGCATTGCCTACGTGTGTCACGACTTCGAAGACGCCGTGGCCGCCGGAATCGTGGCACCCGACATGTTGCCCGCGCTCGTTCGCGACCGCTGTGGCGCCACCCGTTCGCGCCAACTCGGCGCGTTCGTTCATGCAATGACCGATGCCGCGGCACAAACTGGGCGCATCGGCATGGTCAACGACTACGCCGCGGCGCTCAGCGAGTTTCGCCAATTCAACTACGAGCACGTCTACCTGCGCCCGGCCTCACAGGCGCAAGCAACGGCCGTCATCGCCCTGCTTCAAGCCCTGGTCGAGCATTACGCCGACCGACCCAACCTGCTCGCCGATATCGACACCCAGCACCACATCGACCATCAACACAGCGCAGTGCCGGTTGCTGGTATTCAGGCGGGCAGCGCCGAAGCCCTGCACTCAGCCGTTCGCTATGTGAGCGGCATGACCGACCGCTTTGCCTGCCGCCAAGCAATGATGCTGTTGGGTTGGAGCGCAGAGCGTTTACCGCACGGCGTGGGCATGGCCGAATAGCGCGGCGTGATCGAGCGAACTTGGCCTGAAAACGACTGAACCCGGCCGCAAGGGCCGGGTCAGAAAGAACTCAGTGAAGAGCGGTATTACTCGGGGACAATCACGTTGATGACACGACGGCCACGGCGTTCGCCGAACTGCACGTTGCCAGCTTTGAGAGCGAACAAGGTGTCGTCCTTGCCGATGCCCACGTTGATGCCTGGGTGGAACCGTGTGCCGCGCTGGCGGATCAAGATGGTTCCGGCTGTGATGGACGATCCACCAAACGCCTTCACGCCGAGGCGCTGAGCATTGGAATCACGACCGTTGCGGGTAGACCCGCCACCTTTTGTCTTTGACATGGCTCAGCCCTTTGCGATCGATGTGATTTCGACGACGGTGTACTTTTGACGGTGCCCGTAGCGCTTGCGCTGGTTCGTGCGGCGCTTGTAGGTGAAGCCGTCGATCTTGGGTCCCTTTGCGGTGCCGATGACTCGGCCCGTAACGGTGACACCTTTCAGCTCGGCAGGTGTAGCCAATACTGAGTCGCCGTCGACGAACAGAACAGGAGTGAAGGAGACGTCGGCGCCGTCTTCAGCCCCGAGTAGCTCGACCTGCAATTGCTGGCCTTCTGCGACACGTTCCTGCTTACCGCCGGTTGCGATTACTGCGTACATAACGGGTGAGATCCTATCGTCGTTGGGTGATTACACCAACAAGATGTTGGGGTCATTTCGAATGGCTGGCTGGCGCAAGCCCGTAATTACTGCAAAAGCGCCACATCAACGAGCACGCCACGACCTTCGCAGTTCGGGCACTGGTCTGCAAAATTGGTGAGCAGACCTTCACCGATTCGTTTGCGGGTCATCTCGACAAGACCGAGGTCAGAGATGTCGAACACCTGCGTACGGGTCTTATCGCGAGCCAAAGCATCGCGGAAGGCTTCGAGTACTTTGCGGCGGTTCTCGCGGATCTCCATGTCGATGAAGTCGATCACGATGATGCCGCCGATGTCGCGCAAACGGAGTTGACGAGCAATTTCGTCGGCAGCCTCGAGATTGTTATGGAACACCGTGGCTTCAAGATTCGAGTTCGATGTGCCCACGTTTTTGCCCGTGTTCACATCGATGACCGTGAGCGCCTCTGTGTGCTCGATGATCAACGATCCGCCAGAACGCAGCCACACCTTGCGGTCGAGCGCCTTGTGGAGTTGTTCGTGAAGGTGGAACCGCTCGTAGATGGGGAGTCCCTCTTGCGATGCGTCGAAGTACTCGACCCGGTCGGCGAGCTCGGGGTTGAACGCCGTGACGTAATCGCGCACGTCTTCGAATAAGCGCTGGTCGTCGATAATGACACCGCGGTACTCGGCGTTGAACTCTTCGCGAATCACGCGCACCGCTAGCTCTGGCTCACGGTAAAGCAGCGCGGGGCCTTGGGCCTTTTTGGCCTTGGCCTCGATGATGTTCCACTGATCGAGCAGACGGGTCATGTCGGCGCGGAGCTCGTGCTCGGACGCATTCTCGGCGGCGGTACGCACGATGAGACCATGCTCGGCGGGCTTCACCCGATCGAGAATGTTGCGCAAACGCTTGCGCACATCGTCGGGCAAGCGCTTCGAGATGCCATACGTCTTTGAGTTCGGGATGAGCACCACGAAGCGACCGGGCAACGAAACTTCTTGAGTGAGGCGAGCACCCTTGGCCCCAATGGGGTTCTTGGTGACCTGACACACAATCAGTTGCTTGGCCTTGAGGATGTTCTCGATGCGGGCGTCCTTGCCGGCCTCGACAATGTCTTCCTGGTCGTACTGCACATCGCCGCGATACAACACAGCGTTCTTTGGCGTGCTGATGTCGACAAAGGCTGCCTCCATGCCTGGCAGCACGTTTTGCACCTTGCCGACATAGATGTTGCCGTGAATCTGGCTGACATCGTCGGCCGGTTGGCTCACATAGTGCTCAACGAGGTTGCGGCCTTCGAGCACTGCAACCTGAGTGAGGTTGTCACGCACTTGAACGCACATCAAATAGCGTCCGACCGGACGGCCGTTGCGCTCGCGGCCACGCCGCTTTTCGAGCAGATCGGCGTCGAGTTGAGCGCCACCGCGAGAGCCACCCGCCGAGCCACTACCGCCGGCCGAGGCGACGGTGGCCTTCGAGGTGCGCCGACGCTTCTTACGGGCACCGGTGCTTGGTGGGGCGTCTTCGACGACAGCTTCGAGAGCCGCTGAGGCCGAACGCGGGGCAGGGCGAGTATCGCCAATCTGTGGACGCCGAACGAGAGCAGCCTCGGCGGCCTCGGCGCTGGGCTTGCCCTCGGATGAGCGCTCTGGCAATTCCGGATTTGCGTCGGCCTCTGCGTCGGCTGCGACGACTCTGCCAGCGGGGCGCCCCTGGCGCGGCTGCTGCGGTGCGCGGGGCTGGCCGTTGGGCTGCTGAACCACCGGCTTTGGCCTCGGTGGGTTGTGCTGACGTTGAACCTTGGGCGCCACAGGAGCGGGCGACTCTGACGGATCGGATTCGGAGTCGGAGCCACCGGATTCGCCGGATTCGCCATCGAAATCGTTCTCGTCGTCGAAGTCGTCGTCGTCATCGTCATTGTCGGCATCGCCAGAGGCACCCTGACCGGTACCCGACTTCGAGCGACCACGACCGCCACGAGAGCCGCGACGACGTTTGCGAACTGGTCGCACCGTGGGCTCTTGGCCCGCTTCGTCGACTACTCCATCTGCTGATGGATCTACTGATAGATCTACTGATAGATCTGCTGAGCTTGATTCAGGCGCTTCCGCGGCCGTTTCAGCTGATTTCTTTGCCGGTTCGTCGAGATTCTCGACCCGTATGTCGTCCATGGACGTATTCCCTCCGTGTGCACTCACCATCCCGGTGAGCGTTCTGCGACGGCAGCCCAAGGTGGGAATCGTCCCAACCGGCGCCGTCGCTTTCGACCTCATTGACGGGCAACATTCGCCCGGATTGCTTGTTGTTGACCGCTGCGCTCACGCAGAACAGACGACGTGTGTTGCCGCCAACACTACGTCTTGCAGCGACTTTGGTCGCGGCAAGACGATATTGCTGCACAACGGTAGCGACATTTCGAACAAGTCGTACACGTGAACAATGCCCAAACGTGCGGCCACGCAGCAGTTGCGCTACCGCATTCGGCGCATATGCACGCTTTGCACCAGCCCGAACATCACAAAATAGGCCAACATGCCCGAACCTCCGTACGAGATAAAAGGCATCGGCAGGCCCGTAATCGGCACCAGTCCAAGGGTCATCGCAATGTTCTGAAAGACCTGCCAGAGCAGCATCGAGAACACACCCGCGCAGATGTACGTTCCCAATAAGTCGCGGGAAAGATGCGCAATTCTCCAAATTCGAAACAGCGCGACGGCAAACAACCCAATCAGCACCGAGCAACCAATCAAACCGAATTGTTCGGCGATGGCGCTAAACGGAAAGTCGGCCCATTGCACCGGGATATCGCTCTTGGCGTTCGTGATGGGTCCGAGTAACCAACCCTTGCCGGTGATTCCGCCAGTGGCCGTGGCCCGCAAAGCGTTACGGCCCTGAAAGATGTACGGCTGCAACGCATCGTCTGAGGAGTTTGGACTCATCCACGCCCGGATTCGAATCGTCTGATAGCCGCTCACGAACCGAGTCACGAACGCGGCCGCAAGCGTGCCAATCGCGAGCACCGTGATCATCGCGATGTACTTGGCGCGGGCTCCGGCAACCAAGAGGAGTCCCATCATCAACACCACAAACACCGACGCCGACCCCAGGTCTGGCTGCAAGATGATGAGCACCACCGGAATTCCGGCGAGCCAGAGCCCACCCACGAACCGTTCGTATGACACCGAGTCGCTGTTGTCTTCGCTGAGAAACGCCGCGAGCGCGAGCAACACCGCCACCTTGGCCAGCTCGCTGGGCTGAATGTTGATCGGTCCCACGCTGAAGCTGAGCTGAGCGCCGTTGCTCACCTTGGCCAACAAGAAGATCAAACCCAAGCTGACCAGGCTGGCCACGTAGAACGCGCGGGCACGCTCGCGGAGCCATGAGTAGTCGAGCGACATAATGAGCAGCATCGCGCCAATCGAGATGATGACGAACACCACCTGTCGCGTCGCGAAGAGATACGGATTCAACACCTTCGTGCGCGACGCCGAGTACACCGTGAGACATCCGATGACCGTGAGCGCAGCTTGGGCGACCAGCAGCACCCAGTCGACGTTGCGACTCGGGTCGCCCGGGCTCGAACGCACATTGCCGAGGCCCGAGTCAGGTCGGCGATTCAGTACCGAGAAGGCCATTAGTCGCGCACCGGGTCGATGGGATTCTTCAAGCAGTTCGTTGATCGCAACTCAGCCGGTAGCGCCGGCAGCACCGAGGTGACGTCAAGCGGGTCAGAGGGCACCACTGGATCAAGCCTGATAGCTCCGGCTAAGGCCTCAAACACACACTTCACCACCGGCGCAGCGGCCTTACTTCCGTAGCCAGCCTTTTCGAGATAGGCAACCACGGTGTACGGCTTGAACGGATTGGTGCTGAAGCCAGCAAAAGCCGACGAGTCGTTCCACGGCTTGCTCGCAAAGCCTTGCGCCGTGCCGGTCTTGCCGACGATGGTGAGCTTGTCGTAGGGATAGTTCTTAAAGAGCGTCTCGCCAGTAGTGCCGTGATAGAAGGTAGACGGATAGCGAACGCCTCTGCCCGTGATCACGCGTTTCAGACCGGCCACGATGGGGTCATACACGGCAGGTGGCAGATCGATTTGTTCAACAAGATCGGCCTTGTCGTAGGCAGTGATCAACACGCCCTGGGTGAGATCGACCAGGCCCGGCGACACCTCTGCGACACCACCTTGATAGATAGCGCGAACAATGTGCGGCGTATTCAGGAAGCCGCCGTTCGCCAAGGTGGCGTAGGCGTTGGCGAGTTGCAGCGGCGAGGCGGCCAAGAGGCCTTGGCCGATAGAGGTCTGCACATTGTCGCCCACGAGCAGGCGAGGCACCTCGCCTTTGGCGAGTTTGCCTGACTCGACCAAGCGCTTCTTCAACTCTGTGTCGGGTACACGGCCATCGAACTCAAAGGGCAACTCAATGCCCGAGTCTTTACCGAAACCGAACTTCTTCACTTGGTCCTGCAGCAGGTTGCGACCAGCCTTGAAGGTGAGTTCGCCGAGTCGGTAGAAGAACGCGTCGCTCGAGACGGCCAGTGCAGATTCGACGTTGACCGGCCCGTACGAACTGGGCCGCCCGGTATTGGCGTTGGTGGCATTGAAATACTCACAGCGCACTCCCGTGTTACAGACGCTGCGGTCGATGCTCTCGAGCTTGTAGCTGCCCTTGTCGGTGTAGAACTCGCCGGGGGCCACAACGCCAGACATCATGCCCGCATAGGCCACAAACGGCTTGAAGGTGGAACCCAAGTTGTACTGACCCTGAATCGCCCGATTCACGAGAATCGACTTCTCGGGGTGGGCCTGGTCGTTTGGAAACAGTGCTTTGAACTTTGCGCCGCTAATGCCCGCGTTGAACCAACGATTGTCGAAGGTGGGGTAGCTCGCCATTGCAATCACTTGGCCAGACTCGTGGTCCATCACCACGACAGAACCAGCGGGCGAGGGGTACGGAAGGTATTCGACACCCGTCTCAGGGTCGACAACAAACGCTTCGCCGGTGAACTTGGGGTTGCCCAACTTGTCGAGCGGGTTACGCGCCATGCGAGCGGTGTCGGTGGTTTCGCGACGCAAACGTAGCTCGGTTTGCAGCGCTTGCTCGGCGTACTGCTGCACTCTCAGATCGATAGTGAGCTGAATGTCCTTGCCCGCGACGGGCTCGACTCGGCTGAGCTCACGCACCACATGGTTCGTGCTGTCGACCTCGTAAATCACCTTGCCCCACGAGCCGTGCAACGTGGTCTCCATGCTCTTTTCAACACCGAACTGCCCAATGGACTCGTTGTTGAGATACCCGAGCTGTTTGTACTCTTTCGCCTGCGTATCGAGAATGAGACCGAGATAACCAATTACGTGGCTCGCCAACGGAGCAAACGGGTACACCCGGCTCCAGTCTTCGTCGCCACGTACCCCCGGGTAATCCTCACTGCGACTCTCGATTTGCAGCACCAGATCTTCGGACACGTTTTCACGTAACGGCAGCGGCAAGAAGTTGCTGTATCGACCGCTCTTGTAGCGCAACTCCATCTCTTGCACCGACACGCCGAGTAACCCAGACAAACGCAGAAACAGTTCGTTGCGATTGGCGCTCTTGCGAATGATCGAACGGTCGACCGTGATGGTGAGTACGCGCCGGTTGTCGGCGATGATTCGGCCCACCGAATCGAAGATGCGACCCCGTTCGGGCACAAGCAACTGGGTGCGGGTCTTGCTCACAGAGACCTGCTGTTGAAAGGCATCGCGTCGTACGGTTTGCAAGAACCACAGCCGAACCCCGATGGCACTGAGCAACACCACGGCCACGAGAGCTAACGCCCCAAGCCGGGCCGCGCGTTTGTCAACTGCCATGGCGACATTCTGGTCTGTATGTTGTTGATGTAGGAGTCGCCATGGTCATGCAGCCGGCGCCTTCCAGGTCTTTTTTCGAATTGCTAACGACCAACGGCCCAACGGCATGAATGCGAACGACACCAACGCACTGGTGATCGCCACTACCGGCAGGATCGACGACAATCGTTCGCCGTGCCATCCCCCATCGCTGACGAATGTCTTCACCACGGGAACCGTGAACTCGCCAACGGTGCTACCAAGGCCAACAAACAACATCGAGAGCCACCAATGCGGGTCGACCGCCACCACGTTCACAAGACCTGCCGTGTAACCGGCCAATCCGTAGGCCAGCGCATGCTGACCAAGCAAAGAGCCGGTGCCGAGGTCGAACATCAACCCCACCACGAAGCCCATCCATGCGCCGCGATCTGCGCCGCCGGCAATGCCAGCCGACGCACAAAAGGCGAGCACAATCTGCGGCGCAACACCCCAAAAACGAATGTCGCCGATAGCCACGCGCTGCAGCGCGATCAACATCAGCGCTACCGGAGCGACCCGAAACATTGGGCGACGAAGAAGCGCTTCCATATCAGCCCGGTGGAACTTCTGATGGCGGCCGGTAACGCACAACCTGCACGAAGTTCAGCTGCGCAAAGTTCGCAGCAAGTCTGATCTCAAGCAACGGTCCAGCCGAGCCAGCGCGACGCACGATGTTGATGACCTCGCCGATGATGATGTCGGGTGGCGCCAAGCTCTTCGAGCCACCTGTGGTGGACACCACCGAGCCGACCCTGATGGCGCTTTCGGCGACGAACCTCATCGCTGGAAGACGGCCCTTGCCGCGCCCTTCGAACGCACCCGTGTCGTTCTGATCAACGCGGATCGTTGTGGTGGTGGCCCCTGATGGCCTCGGCGCAGCAGTGGTGGTGGTCGTTGTTGTTGTCGTTGTCGTTGTGGTAGCGGTGGTCACGGGGCCGACCAGCGGTGAGCCCACAGCGGTAGTTGTGGTCGACGTATTCAACGTTGTTGGTGTGCTGACCGAAGTAGAGGTGCCCGCTGACGGCGACACCAGTTCTCCGCCGGCCGAAACCTTTGCCTCAATTGCATACTCGGAATCGTTGGCGAGCATCACCACACTGCGGTTGTCGTAGACCGTGTGGATCTTGCCAACAAGACCAGCGTTGTTCACCACAACCATGCCCACCAAAATGCCGTCGTTGCTGCCTCGGTCGATTTCGACTGTCTGACTGAAGTTGCCCGGCAAAGCGCCCACCACGCGAGCAGTGACCGTTGGGTATTGCGCGGTGAGGCCGTTGAGCGTGAGCAGTTCTTGGTATTCGGACACGATGGCGCGCGCCGTGAGTTGGTCGCCTCGCTGGCGAGCAATCTCGTCGCGCAGGCGCTCGTTCTCGCGCTCAAGATCGTGGTAGCTCGTGGCCCCATTCCATGCGTTGCGAACGGGGGTCGAAATAACGCGCCCTGCCGTTTCGAATGGCGACAGCACACTGGCGAACAACGAGCGAGCACCGTCGATGACGGGGTTACCGCGAAGGTCGATGGTGAGCAGCAGCACTGACGACAGCACCAACAACACGATGGCGCGGCGGCGACTGACCGAATAGATGGGCACAGTAGTGAGAGTTGGTGACGACTAGTCGTCGCCACTCTGTGACAGCAAGCCGCGCATCGCATCGATGTTCTCGAGAGCGCGTCCGGAGCCGATAACAACGCTAAACAGCGGTTCGGCAGCGATATGAATGGGCATGCCAGTCTCGTGCGACAAGCGCTGATCGAGACCCGCGAGCAATGCCCCACCCCCAGTAATGGTGATGCCTTGTTGCATGATGTCGGCTGCCAGCTCGGGGGGTGTCTTGTCGAGCGTGGTCTTCACGGCGTCAACAATGGCAGACACCGGCTCGGCAATAGCTTCGCGCACCTGCTCGGTGGTGATCTCGAGCGTGCGCGGTAAACCGCTGATGAGGTCACGTCCGCGGATGTCGGCGGTGAGTTCGATGTCGAGCGGCCACGCAGATCCCATGTGGATCTTGATTTCCTCAGCGGTGCGCTCACCAACGGCCAACGAGAACTCCTTTTTGAGGTACTGCAAAATGGCGTCGTCGAGTTCGTCGCCAGCCACTCGAACCGACTGAGCGGTGACAATGCCACCAAGCGAAATCACCGCAACCTCGGTGGTGCCACCACCGATGTCGACGATCATGTTGCCGCTGGGCTCATGCACCGGAAGGTCGGCGCCGATAGCGGCAGCCATTGGTTCTTCGATGATGTGCACGGGCTTGCGCGCGCCGGCAAACTCGGCTGCATCTTGCACAGCGCGTTGCTCGACTCCGGTGATTCCCGAAGGAACGCAGATCACCATGCGCGGCTTGCTCCACTTGCTGGCGTGCACCTTTTGGATGAAATAGCGAAGCATCTTTTCGCACACATCAAAGTCGGCGATGACGCCGTCTTTGAGTGGACGCACCACTTTGATATGACCCGGCGTGCGCCCCATCATGCGCTTGGCTTCGAAGCCCACCGCAACTGGCCGACCATCGTTGACGTTGAGCGCCACAACAGAAGGTTCGTTGAGCACGATGCCCTGCCCACGCGCATAGATCAACGTGTTCGCTGTGCCTAAATCGATGGCAAGGTCACGGCCAAGGGCAAGCGGATTGTTACGTGCCATGGGAAAAACCTTCCGAAGCGGCGGTGCCGTTCCCGATCATCGTAGCGGACTCGCGGATTGTTACAGATTCGGGAAGAAAATGCCGATTTCGCGCCGTGCTGACTCGAGCGAATCGCTGCCGTGTACCAAGTTTTCGGTGAACAAGATGCCGAGGTCGCCACGGATGGTGCCAGGGGCAGCCTTGCGAGGGTTGGTGGCGCCAACGAGTGTACGCACCACTTCCCATGTGTCTTCAGGACCCTCGATGACCATCGCCACAACTGGGCCACGGGACATGAACTCAACAAGCTCACCGTAGAAGCCCTTGCCCTGATGCTCTTCGTAGTGACGAGCGAGGATCTCGCTGTCGAGCTGACGAAGTTCCATCGCAGCGATGGTGAGGTTCTTCGCCTCGAAACGCGAGGTGATCTGGCCGATCAAACCGCGTTCGACGGCATCGGGCTTGAGAAGGACGAGAGTGCGATCAGACATGGAGCCAAAGGCTACGGCGCCGTAGCCAGTTCGCCTACCGCAACGGCCAGTAGGCGACGGCAATCGAGGCGGCGGCGACCTAGGCGATGCGACGGGTGATCATGTAGGGACGGGCCTCGCCCACCACGTACATCGAGCCTGACACCACGATGGCATCGTCGACGGTGGCCATGTCGAATGCGCGTTGACACGCCGCCGACACCGACGCAACCTCGTACACATCGTCGCAACCCACGCGTCGAGCAATCGCCGCTAACTCGTTCACCGGCAGACCACGCGGCGATGGGGCGGTGCAGCAAATGACCACGTCGTACTCTTCGGCGCGCAACGCACCAAGCAACTGCGCCGGATCGCGACCACGCAGACACCCAACGATCAAGATGCGCCGACCCTCGGGATGGAAGTCTTCGAAAAACACTTGCGCACACGTGTCGGCGCCAGCGGGGTTGTGCGCCCCATCGACGATGACCAACGGAAGGTGATTGAGCACCTCGAAGCGACCGGGTATTAGCACGTTCTGAAAGGCCTCGAGCACGAGTTCTTCTGGCACCGGAGAAGCAAAGAAAGCCTCGACCGCCGCAAGTGCTACCGCTGCGTTGTCGCCTTGATGCTGCCCATGCAACGGCACAAACACATCGGAGTACACCGTGGTCTGGGTACGCAGATCGACGAGCCGACCACCAACGGCGAGTTGGTTCTCGATGCAGTCGAACTGCTCGCCGCGCTCGAACACCACAGCGCCACCCGCAGACATAAAGATCTCAACGAGATCAGGGTCGGTCTCGCCGATGATGACTGCACTATTGGGCTTGACAATGCCTGCCTTCTCACGCGCAATATCGGCCTTGGTCGGACCAGCAAACTCAGTGTGATCGAGCGCAACGTTGGTGACTACCGCAACCTGAGCGTCGACCACGTTGGTCGAGTCCCAACGGCCGAGCAAGCCAACTTCGACCACGGCAACATCTATGGCGATGTCGCTGAACCAACGAAACGCCGCCGCAGTTGTGATCTCGAAATAGCTCGGTCGCACACCAGCGAGTACCTCAAGATCGGCGATGGCACCGACCTGTTCGCCGAACTCTTCGTCGCTGATTGGTTCGCAGTTGTATGTCATGCGCTCGTTGACGCGCTCGAGGTGGGGACTCGAGAATGTGCCCACCGTGAGGCCGTGCGCCATGAGCAAGCGGGTGATCATCTGCGACGTAGAACCCTTGCCATTGGTGCCGGTGATGTGAATCACCGGATACGTAGTGTGCGGGTCGCCCATCACCGACATGAGTCGCTCGATGGAGGCAAGCGATGGCGAGTCGATCAGGCCGGTCTTTTCGTAGGTGGCGTGCGCGTCGAGGTAAACAAGAGCATCGGCGTAGTTCATGTGATGACAACCCTATGGGTGCGAGACGATGCCCGCAGGCCAGAAGCGAAGAATCAGGAAGCAGCCCGGCGAGGGCGCGTGGTGCGAACGGGTTCGCGAGGAACCAACGTGGGATCCACCTTGTTCTTGACGGTGTGTTCGTCGATGGTGACCCGACCAATGTCGGTGCGCCCAGGCAGTTCGTACATCGTGTTGAGCAGAACCTCTTCGACAATAGACCGCAAACCACGAGCTCCAGTGCCACGCAGCAGTGCCTGATCGGCAATCGCAATCAGCGCCTCGGGGGTGAACTCAAGTTCGACATCTTCGAACTCAAAGACCTTGTGATACTGCTTGACCAGCGAGTTCTTGGGTTCGGTGAGGATCTTGACGAGTGCCTCGTGATCAAGGCTGCGCACCGCGCCAACCATCGGCAGACGGCCGATGAACTCGGGAATCATGCCGAACTTGAGCAGGTCCTCGGGCAGCACCTGGCCAAACAGTTGGCCGGCGTCGCGGTCTTGCTTCGAACGCACTGTGCTGTTGAAACCCATGCCCTTGTGACCAATGCGCTGCTCGATGATCTGCTCGAGACCCGAGAAGGCGCCGCCGCAAATGAACAACACGTTAGTGGTGTCGATCTGAATGAACTCTTGGTGCGGATGCTTACGCCCACCCTGCGGCGGCACCGAGGCAACCGTGCCTTCGAGGATCTTGAGCAGTGCCTGCTGCACGCCCTCGCCGCTGACGTCGCGGGTGATCGAGGGGTTCTCGCTCTTGCGCGCAATCTTGTCGATCTCGTCGATATAGATGATGCCCGTCTCGGCCTTCTTCACATCGAAGTCGGCGGCCTGAATGAGCTTGAGCAGAATGTTCTCGACGTCTTCGCCGACGTAGCCAGCCTCGGTGAGTGCCGTTGCGTCAGCAACTGCAAAGGGCACATTGAGCATACGCGCCAAGGTCTGCGCGAGGTGGGTCTTGCCGCAACCGGTAGGACCGAGCAACAAGATGTTGCTCTTGGCGAGTTCGACTTCGTCACGGCGACCAACGCCGAGGACTTGCTGGTGCTGAATGCGGCGGTAGTGGTTGTAGACCGAGACCGACAAAATCTTTTTGGCATCGTCTTGGCCAACGACGTATTCGTCGAGGAACGACCGAATCTCACGAGGGGTCGGCAGGTCTTCGAAACGCAGCTCGCTGGACTCGGTGAGTTCTTCTTCAATGATCTCATTGCAGAGATCAATGCACTCGTCGCAGATGTACACGCCAGGGCCGGCGATGAGCTTCTTGACCTGCTTTTGGGACTTGCCACAAAAAGAACACTTCAGCAGTTCGCCGGTGTCACCAAACTTCGCCACTATTCCCCCTACCGGATCGGTTGGCGTGCGTTACCGAATTGGACCGGAGCGGTCGACAGCGGAACGAGATGTAATTACTTCATCGATAATGCCATACGCGACGGCCTGAGGCGCTTCAATCACGTAGTCGCGGTCGGTATCGGCGTGAATTTTCTCGACCGTCTGGCCGGTGTGCTTGGCCAAGATCTCCTCGAGCAGGTCGCGCATGCGCAGAATTTCTTTGGCCGCCAACTCGAGGTCGGTGACTTGCCCGTAGCCAACCTGGCCCCATGGCTGATGAAGCAACACACGGGCGTGTGGCAGAGCGAGGCGCTTGCCCTTAGTGCCGGCAGCCAACAACACCGCAGCAGCCGAGGCGGCCTGTCCGAGGCAAATGGTGGCGATGTCGTTCTTGATGAACTGCATCGTGTCGTAGATGGCAAACAGGGCCGTAATGTCGCCACCGGGGCTGTTGATGTAGATGCTGATGTCCTTGTCAGGGTTCTCACTCTCGAGGTGAATGAGTTGTGCGCAAACAAGGTTGGCAACTGTGTCATCAATGGCGGTGGGGATGAAGATGATGTTCTCGCGCAGCATGCGCGAGTACAGGTCTGAGTGGCGCTCGCCGCGGCTTGTCGTCTCGATCACATTTGGTACGTAGTAGTTACGCACCGGTTCACGCATTGGACTCATTCGCAGTTCTCCTAGTGATCGTGATCGTCGTGATCGTCGTGGTCGTGACCATCGTGGTCGTGATCGTGGTCGTGTTCATGATCGTGGTCATGATCATGGCCAAGAATTACATCGTTATCGATGATCTCACCCGTGGGGTCGACGATTTCTACATGATGCAGCAACCAGTCGAGC
This sequence comes from Ferrithrix thermotolerans DSM 19514, assembly GCA_945861025.1. Taxonomy (GTDB): domain Bacteria; phylum Actinomycetota; class Acidimicrobiia; order Acidimicrobiales; family Ilumatobacteraceae; genus WLMZ01. The sequence continues at coordinate 24,530 of CAMASN010000010.1, read as the reverse complement.
GCCTTGGTCTTGCGAATTTGAGCACCAAGTTCGCTCATCGCATCGTTCTTTTCGTAGGCCTTACGAACCTGCGCTGGGCGCTGACGCACCTGCATGCCAATGCGCTCGAACTCACGCTCGAAGTCGTCGTCATCGACGGCGAGGTCTTCGGCAACGGCGACGGCACGTAAAGCGAGATCGACCTTCACAGCTTTGAGCGACTGGATGCGCAAGCCCTCGACAAAGCTGTTGGCGTCTTGACCGGTGGCTGACAGCCACTGATCAAGGGCAATGCCTTGACTCTGGAACTGCTGCACCGTGTTTTGCACGCGCGCCTGCAGGTCGCCCTGGACCATTGCTTCGGGTGGCTCAATGTCGACCAGTTCGGCCAACGCCGATGTGGCGCGATCGACAATCTGGCTACGAGCCTGATTGAGATGCGCCTCGCTCAGACGGTCGTGCAGCGCACTGCGCCACCCAGCAACAGTGTCGTATTCGGCGACGTTTGAGTCGACCCACTCGTCGTTGAACTCGGGCAGGATGAGCTCTTGCACCTTGTTGATGGTGACTTCGAAATCGGCTGGCTCTTCGGTGCCATTAGGAATGAGCGAGAAGGTGAGGTCATCGCCGACCTTGGCTCCGACGAGTTGATCGTCGAAGCCGCCAGCAACCCAACCCTTGCCGACTTCGTAGAGCCAATCTTCGGTGTTGAGACCAATAACTGGCTCACCGCTGCGCAGACCCTGCAGGTTGAGCGTGACCTGATCACCTAGGGCGATGGCCCGCTCAACGTCGGCGAGGGTGCCCTGACGACTGAGTTCTTTCTTTACCTCGGCGTCGATATCGGCGTCGGTGCAGGTAATGGCCGGAACTTCGACACGCAGGCCGCCGTAGCCCGGCACGGTGACCTCGGGACGGATCTCACACGTTGCGTTGAACGAGATGGGACCACTCTCTTCGCCACCGGTGATATCGATTTCGGGCGTGGCGATGAGGTCGACATCGTGCTCTCGAACGGCCTGCGCCAGGTAGTTCGGCACGCCATCGCGAAGCGCTTGCTCGCGTGCAGCGGCAATGCCGATGCGGGCCTCGAGCACTTTGCGAGGAGCTTTGCCGGCTCGAAAGCCTGGCAACCGCACCTCGCGAGCGATCTTTTTGAATGCTGAGTCAATGTCACGATCAAACTCGGTTTCGTCGATATCGACCGAGAGCTTGACCTTGTTTCCCTCTAGGGATTCGAGAGTGCTTTTCACAGATGGCCGAGTGTATCGGCGCAGAAAGATGCAACGACTCCCTCTCATCGGGCAGAATGGCAACCGTGACGTTCTGGAAACCCCACGCCCTCGCCAAACCACACGCAGACCAACTCGAATTGAGCATGGGCGATCGTGTGACCTCAACCATCGAACTCGACGGCGTGCCCGTGGGCACCGTTGGTCGCGTGATTCTGGCAAACGGTTTCAACTGGCAGCGATACCGGGTGCTGTTCACCAATGGCGCCGAGCACGGCGACCTTGATCACCGCTCTATTGCCCCAGCAGGCAAGACAGCAAAGCGCCTCGCTAAAGCAGCAGCAAAGCGCTAATCAACCATTCCCACGAGGCCAACGGCGTTAGTCGTTCTTGCGAGCTTGATTCATGTCGAGCCGCACGGCATACACGGCGGCTTCGGTACGCCGGTGCATACCCATCTTGCCGAGCAACGTGGACACGTAGTTCTTCACCGTCTTTTCGGCGAGGAACATCTCGGCGCCGATCTGGCGGTTCGTCAGACCTTCGCCAATGAGTTCGAGCAGACGTCGTTCCTGCGGGCTCAAATGCACCAGACGATCGTCTTCGGGCTCGGGCGAACGGAGCCGTGCCAACACTTTGCCGGTGACCGCCGGGTCGAGCAGCGATTCACCGAGCGACACGCGTATCACAGCCGACACCAACTCTGATCCACGGATTTGCTTGAGCACGTAACCAGAAGCGCCAGCCATGATGGCTTCGAAAAGCGCATCGTCGTCACTGTACGACGTGAGCATCAGGCAATGGATGTGTGGGAACTCGCTGCGAATCTCGCGGCACACCTCGACCCCATTGCCGTCAGGAATGCGCACATCGAGCACGGCCACATCGGGTTGCGATGCGCGAACCCGAGCCAAGGTCTCGCTGGCGCTTGAGGCTTCGCCGACCACTTCGATTTGACCCGAAGCCTCGAGCAGGGAGCGGACGCCCTGACGAACGACCTCATGATCATCGAGCAGAAAGACGCGCACCTTTGCAGACATTCATTTATTTGACCACGCGAGAGGGGCCGCTTATAGGGACTTAGGTCATCTTTTTCAGTGTCTCAATGTGGGCTATTGTTCGCGAATGGAGTCGACCAACCTGAGCCAGCTCCCCGCCACAGCGGTGATGGAAGCATCACCAGACGGACTCGTGCTGTGCGACGCCACCGGCGTCATCTTGTTTGTCAACGCAGCAATGGCCGCAATGTCGGGCTACGACAAGGCCGAATTGATTGGCCAACGTATCGAGGTGCTCGTGCCCACGTCGGCCCGCCCGTCGCACCCCACGTTGCGTTCCGGGTTTGTGAAAGCCGACGCTTCGCGGCCCATGGGGCCAGCCGGTGACGTTCGCTTGCTGCACCGTGGCGGCACCGAAATCGCCGTCTCCATCGCCCTCAGCGTGCTCAACAACGAACGCGGCCACTCTGTAGTTGCCAGCGTTCGCGACATCTCCGAGCGGGTGAAGCTCGAGCGGCGCCTTCAAACCACAAACGAGGCGTTGTCGCTCGTGACCGAGCGAGAGCGCATCGCCCGCGACCTGCACGACACTGCTCTGCAGCACCTGTACGCGTTGGGTCTTGAGATGCAGGCACTCGAGATGTTGGTCGACCCAGCCATGACCTCGCGTGTGACCTCAGCGGTCGACCAAATCGATCACGCGATCCGCGAGATCCGCACCACAGTTTTCACGCTGGGCTCAGCGCAGCGGCAAGGATCATTTGGCCAAGAGATTCAGGCGCTGATTCGTCAAGCGACTCGCCTGCTGGGGTTCACGCCTCGCCTCGTCATCAATGGCGCTGCGCAACTCCTTATTCCCGCCAATGTGCGTATCGAACTGTTTGCCGTCGTCCGGGAGGCCCTTGGCAACGTGGCCCGTCATGCGCATGCAACCGAAGTGCTCGTTGAAATCCGGGTTGAAGACGAACTCACCGCCACCATCGACGACAACGGTGTGGGCATCTCACCCAATGCGCTTGGTCACGGCAACGGTCTGGGCAATCTGGCGGCGCGAGCCACCGGCCTTGGCGGATCGTTCGATATTCAGGCCAAGCCCACTGGGGGCACGTTGGTCACCTGGAAGGTGCCGCTGTAATCGGCCAAATTTGCAGATCAGTGACCAAAGTCCCGAACCGTTGAGACGATCGTCCCTATGAGGTTGGGCGTGACCCAATCACAATGACGGCCATGAACAACGATGAAAGATCCGTGCTGGCTGTCGGAGGATTTGGACTCGGGGTGGTTGCACTTGCCTTTTCCGGTTTTGCGATTTCTCGCTCGGGAGACTCAGGCTCATCCGGCGGGGGATTCGCAGCAGTCACAACCACCGCTGTCGATGTGAACCTCACCGAGTTTGCAATGACACCCAACATGCTCGACGTGCCGCCCGGAGACGTGACCATTCGCGTCACAAACTCAGGCAATGTGGCGCACAACTTCAGCATCCCCGAACGGAACCTCATCACGCGAGACCTGCAGCCCGGCGAAGCCCAGACCATCACCCTCAAGAACGCAACCACCGGCGAACTTCCCTTCTTGTGCACTATCCCCGGGCACTCAGCCTCGGGCATGACCGGCATGGCTCATGTTTCAGCCGCTGACTCGGCGACCACAACTCCGGCTCCCCCGACAACGATGTCGTATCAAGAGATGGACAAGGCAATGACCGAGCGAGCTTTGCGGTTCGTGAACGAGCCCAAGAGCACGTTTGGCGGATCTGCTCTTGAGCCAAAGATCCTCGCCGATGGCACCAAGGAGTTCGAGTTGACCACCTCGATCGTCGACTGGGAGGTAGAGCCGGGCAAGATCGTGAAGGCATGGACCTATAACGGCATGGTTCCCGGCCCGTCGATCCGAGTCGAAGTAGGCGACAAGGTCAGAATTGTTCTCAACAACGAACTGCCAGAATCAACCGACATCCACTGGCACGGCATCCGGGTACCCAACGCGATGGACGGCGTAGATCCGTATACACAGGATCCGGTGGAGCCAGGCAAGTCGTTTATCTATGAGTTCACCGCGCTTGAGCCTGCGGTGGGCATGTACCACTCGCACCACAACGCTCAGACCCAGATCCCCAACGGCTTAGCGGGAGCCTTCATCATCGGCGACATGCCGTTGCCCGCTTCGCTAGCCGAAAAGGGAATCACCAAGATCGACAAGACGGTGAACATGATGCTCAACGACGCCGGCACCATCGGGCTCACGTTGAATGGCAAGAGCTTCCCCGCCACCGAGCCTTACTCGGCCAACGTGGGCGAGACGATGCTCGTGAACTACTTCAATGAAGGCCTCACAGCCCACCCAATGCACATGCATCAGCCCGTCGGTTGGATCATCGCCAAGGACGGCGTGCCGCTCAAAGACCCAGTGGCACAGGACACCATTCTCGTTGCTCCAGGCGAGCGGTACACGGTGGTGTACCACTTCGTTGACCCAGGCGTGTGGGCGTGGCACTGCCACATCCTCACCCACGCCGAAGGCCCACAGGGCATGTTCGGAATGGTCACGGCCGTCATCGTCAAGTAACAAATCCTCGTGTGCCGCCGACCGACCCAGCGTGGTCGGTGGCACACGACCCCCAAATGACTCGTCGTACTATTTGCCCGAGCAAGCGCCGTTGGAGGCGCGATCGGCCGATATGATGCGGCGAAACGGAATGTGGCGCAGCTTGGTAGCGCACCTGCTTTGGGAGCAGGGGGTCGGAGGTTCGAATCCTCTCATTCCGACCATTGTTTCACGGCTGGCTACGTGCCGCCGAGTGCGTCACTACCGCCACGGGGCAACAACGCGCTCAATCAACGAGGCTTCTGGAGCGGGTGACCGGAATCGAACCGGCGTCATCAGCTTGGAAGGCTGAGGTTCTAACCGCTGAACTACACCCGCGTGAACGGGGGTGAGGTTATCAGCCGCGGCGCGATCCCCCGCCTCCGCTTGAGCGACGAACGCAACGGATTGCTACGAGTTCAGTCCTGTGGTTCGAACAGTTGAAAGAAGTTGGGCTGATATGCCTCGTTGGGGCGAGCACGAACGGCAGCATCGAGCAGTTCGGCATCGGCACCCACGAGCACTCGCCACTGCTCGTTCTTGACCGCATCTAACATGATGGTGGCTGCCTCAGCAGCAGTCATTGGTGCGTTGTCTCGGAACAGTTCGCCCATGCCCTCGACATCGATGAGGCCCGCATCGGCGGTGGAACTGTTGAGCTTCATCGAGTTGATCACGATGGAGGTACCGATGTGGCCGGGCATGACCACTGACGCACGCAGGTGCGGCGCGTTGAGGGCGAAGTCGGTGATGAGCGCTTCGGTGAAACCCTTGACCGCAAACTTGGCTGATGAGTAGGCGCTGTGCGCTGTGTCGGGTCCGACCGACGCCCAGAATCCGTTGACCGAACTGGTGTTGATGACATGGCCGACGGGAGCCTGCATGAGCAACGGCATGAACGCACGGGTGTTGAGATACACGCCGTTCCAGCACACGGCGAAGGTCTTGTCCCACTGGGCGCGATCGCCGTTGACGATGCTGCCACCTCCAGCAATGCCGGCGTTGTTGAACAACAGGTTCACGTGCGGGCGCCACTCGGCGACAGCATCTCGAAACGCGAGAATCTGTTCTTCGCTCGAGACGTCGGCGATTACTTCGAGGACCTGGCCGGTGTTGCCATCTTCGGCGCACATTGCCGCCGTCTGGCGAAGGTTCTCACCAATGACGTCGCACACCGCAACGTCGCAGCCGTCGGCAGTGAGTTGGCGAACGAGCTCGCGACCCATGCCCGTGCCTGCGCCGGTAACGACCGCGACGCGACCTGCAAAACCGTTCTCGAACCGTTCGCTCATGACATTGCTCCTCTGACTGATGTAGCCCAGCGAACGTGGCCAACCCACTGTGGTCGAGCCCGTCTGGCTGACCCGCTGAAATCGCAGAATTTTAGAATACCGGCTTCGACACAATGCGACGAGGCGACCGACCACTGCGAAATTATTGACTCAATAATTATTGAGTGATTATGATTCCCGTGTGATCTCCGTTGAACTTCGCGCAAGTCGACACGCTGCGCTCGGCGATCCCGGTCGATTGGCGATCGTCGACGAGCTCTCGTTGTCTGATCGCACACCCACCGAACTGCGCACATTGCTCGGAATCGAGTCGAACCTGTTGGCCCACCACCTCGCAGTGCTTGAAGGCGTGGGGATGATCACCCGCTCAGCCTCAAGCGGCGACGCACGCCGCAAGTACGTGCGGCTCACCCATGGTGCGCTCATTGATCTCCGCCCCAGGCGCACCATTACGCACAGCGCGGCACTGTTCGTATGCACCCGAAACTCGGCACGCAGCCAGTTGGCAGCGGCGCTTTGGCGATCGATGAACGACGCACCTGCCGAGTCCGCCGGAACGCACCCGGCAGAGCGCGTGCATCCTGGCGCAGTCGCCGCGGCTCAGCGCTGCGGCCTCGACATCTCAACAACCACGCCTCGCTCACTGCGCAACGTGAGCAAACTGCCCTCACTGGTGATCACCGTGTGCGATCAGGCGCACGAAGAGATCACTGCACACCCCGACTGGCTGCATTGGTCGATCAGCGACCCAGTGGCCGTCGGCACCAAACGCGCCTTCGACGCAACCGCTGCAGAGCTACGCGAGCGAATCAGCCTTCTCCTCAACTCCTCGAAAGACCCACAATGAATCAACCAGTCCAATCCCCTGCTCCGGCGATCTCGATCACACGCCGTCTTGCCGCCGAGGCCCTCGGCACAGCACTGCTCATCATCGCTGTGGTGGGGTCGGGCATCATGGCCACTCGCCTGTCACCCAACGACGTGGGCTTGCAGCTGTTCGAGAATGCTGCCGCTACTGCGGGCGCGCTGATTGGCCTGATCCTGATGTTCGGCGCAGTGTCGGGCGCTCACTTCAATCCGGTGGTCACGTTGGTTGATCGGCTGTTCGGCTCAATCAGCACCCGCGATGCCGCGCTCTACACGATCGCCCAGACCATCGGGGGGTGCATCGGGAGCGTGATTGCCAGCCTGATGTTCGAACTGCCTGCAATTCAGTTCTCAACGAATGCCCGATCGTCAGGAGCACTGTGGCTCAGCGAGGTAGTGGCCACCATTGGTTTGTTGTTGGTGATTCACGGATGCATCCGTGGCGGACGCAGCGAGGCCATTCCGTTTGCCGTTGGCGCGTGGATTGGTGGCGCCTACTGGTTCACGTCGTCGACCAGTTTCGCCAACCCAGCCGTCACCGTGGCACGCATGCTGTCCGACACCTTTGCTGGCATCAAGCCATCGTCGGCGCCGATGTTCATCCTCATGCAACTCGTCGGCGCGTTCCTGGCCTTTGGGCTGATTCGTTTCATCTTCGTCACAAAGGCGGCCGACCCAAGCGGCATAACACCGCTCGACACCAAGGTGCCCGAGGTGTTGTTCGTCTGTATTCATAACGCGGGCCGCTCCCAGATGGCTGCAGCGCTCCTCGCCCACCACGGCGGCAATCGGGTGAAGGTTCGCTCAGCCGGAACCGCACCCGCCGACTCAATCAACCCGGCGGTCGTGGCCGCAATGGCCGAACTTGGCATCGATCTCCTCGCTGCGGGGGCTACACCCAAGCGCCTCGACGATGCCGTTGTGCAAGCCTCAGACGTAGTGATCACCATGGGCTGCGGCGATAAGTGCCCGTACTATCCGGGCAAGCGCTATCTCGATTGGGCACTGGCCGATCCGGCCGGTCAAGGCGTCGATGCAGTTCGCCCGATACGCGACGAGATCGATCAACTCGTTCGGGGATTGTTGGCGGAGCTCCTTGTTGATGGCAGCAAAAGGTCATAATCGTCTGATTGATGCCAAAGATGCCGCCCGATTTCGCATCGGCCGCTACCATCTTTGCCATGTCTGACGGCCTCAACAACGAGTTCAGCCCGAACGCCGACGAACTGCTCGCCAACAACGCTCACTACATCGAGACATTTGCCGACCACGACCTCGCCCTGCGACCTCTTCGGCAACTTGCCATCGTGGCGTGCATGGACAGCCGCATGGACATCTTCCAGATGCTCGGCCTCGCCCACGGCGATGCGCACATCATCCGCAACGCTGGCGGCGTGGTGACCGACGATGTCATCCGGTCGTTGCTGCTCTCGCAGCGCCTGCTCGGCACCCGCGAGATCATCTTGTTGCACCACACCGATTGCGGTCTGCAGCGAGTTGTGTCCGACGAACTGATGGACGCTCTCGAAGCCGAAACAGGTATGCGTCCGTCATGGTCGCTCGAAGCCTTCAAAGACCCATATCAAGACGTACGTCAATCGATTCGCCGGTTGCAGACAAGTCCGTTTGTGCCCCACAAAGACCACATCCGCGGTTTCGTCTATGAAGTAGAAACCGGCAATCTCGCCGAAGTAGAGGCCTGATCAGCCCAGCCAGGCCACCACGGCTGCGGCTACTTGTTCGCCGGCATCATCTTGAATGAAGTGGCCAGCCGGCGAGAATGTCTGATGCGGCTGCCCCGCTGCTCCTGGGATGCGATCGACAAACGTTGATTGGGTGGCGCCAAACACCGGATCGTCGGGCGCCCACAACACAAGTACCGGCTTGGTCCACGCCTCGAGTACACGCCATGCAGCGAGGTTGTCCTCGACCGCCGGGTTGTCGATAGATGTTGGCACCAGCAGCGGAAACTGTCGAGGCCCAGCCATGTATGTCTCGTCGGGGTACGGCGCTTGGTACGCCTGCACCTCAGCATCACTGAGTTCACGCGCGAGAGCCGACAACTGCAGGATTCGACCGCAATGCATCTCGGCCATCTTCTGCGAAGCGTTCTGCCAACGCATAAACCCATCACCCATCGGCGACCCAACGGGGAGCGCCGTGTTCGTGATGATGAGCCGAGCAAACATGCCAGGGCTCTCGGCCGCGACGCGCAGGCCAATGAGCCCACCCCAGTCTTGACAAAACAGCGTGAGGTCGCTGAGACCCAGCGCGTTGACGAACTCAGCAACCCAGGCCACATGCCCTTTGTATGTATAGGCGCTGCGGTCGACGGGCTTGTCAGAACGACCAAAGCCGATGAGGTCGGGCGCAATCACTCGATACCCAGCGGCCACAAGCGTAGGAATCATTCGCCGATAGAGATAGCCCCACGTTGGCTCGCCGTGCAGCAGCAGCAACGTGGTGGCCCCAACCGGACCTTCGTCGACATAGGCCATTCGCAAGCCGTCGACATCGAGGTAATGCACGGCGTATGGCCAATCGACAAGACCCACGAAACGATCATCGGGAGTGCGCACGAAGTCGATTCCGGACTCGGATTGATGGAGCTCAGCGGCAGTCATTGATGAACTTTGTCAGCCATCGCCGCAGCGAGCCAAATCGGCACCATTGGGCCACGTTGGGCTACCGAGGCTTCTTCATCGAACGTGACGGACACCGACTCAGTGGTGACGATGCCCGTGGCCGTGGTCGCTGTGAATCGCTGCGATCAGACAATCGTCGAGGTGCGTGGAGCACGGCTCGCATTCGAGTTCGAGGGTGGCGTGACCAATGGCGAAGTCATGCGCCAGCACTGCCTTGATTCTCTCGCCCACGCGTTGGGCTTCTTCGAGCGTTGGATGACCATCGAGCACCACGTGCGCAGACAGCGCTCGCATCGCGCTCGACAGACTCCAGACATGCAGATCGTGCAGGCTCTCGACACCATTGACGGTCATAACAGCCCGAGTCATTGCCTCAACATCAAGTGAAGCGGGGGTTGCCTCCATCAAGATGTCGGTGGTGTGCTTCAGCAGTTGCACGGCCCGCCAACCAATGACGAGACCAATCAGAATGGAGACCAACGGATCGAGCCAATAGGAACCATCGGTTACGTACATCACGAGGCCGGCCGCCACCACGCCTGCCGACGCAGCAGCGTCGCCGACCATGTGCAGCACTGCCGAACGCATGTTGACATCGCCGGAATGATCGTTCAGAAGAATCGCCGAGGCTCCGTTTGCGAGGAGAGCCGCCGCGGCGGCGAAAACCACGATCAAACCCTCGACATGATGCGGCTCGGTAAAGCGGCGCACCGCTTCGAACATGATGAACGACGATGCGATCAGGATCAACGCTGCATTGGCTTGAGCGGCAAGAATGCCGGAGCGGTGATAGCCGAATGATCGCTTGGAAGTGGGCGACCTGCGAACGAGTTGCACGGCCCAGAGCGAAATCAGCAGCGCCCCGACATCGGTGAAGTTATGACCTGCATCGGCGAGCAAACCGAGTGAATGCGCTCGGATTCCGACGCTGACCTGCATCGCGATGATGACCACGTTGAGCACGACAGCAATCTTGAGACGCTTCGCTTGACTCACAGCCCGAACTCTACAGAACGGTGAAGCGCGGCGGCTGACTCGCTCAGCGCTGAGCGAGCAAGGCACGCAACCGAGCATCGGGCGCCGGCCGAGCACCGATCTGCTCAATCACCCAAGCCGACACACGCGTCGCGAATCGAGCAGCCTCGAGCGCTGAGCCGCTTACGAGATAGTGCGCCAGAAACGACCCGGCAAAAGAATCGCCAGCACCGGTGGCATCGACCAAGTTGTTCGTTGCCGGTGGAATATGGGTATCGATGTCGTTCTGATGCACGAACGAACCGTCGGCATCGAGCTTGAGCACCACGAGAGCTCCCGGATACAGCACCGTGAGTTGCCGCGCGATTGCGGCTGGCTCGGTGAGGCCAGTGAGGATCGAACCCTCTTCGAAGTTGGGCAGCAAGATGTCGATTCCGAGGTCTTGAGTGACCTTCAAGAACTGAGCCACGCCCATCTGCTCGATCATCTGAAACGAGCCGGGGTCGAACGACAGCGTTGCCCCCGCAGCCTTGGCGATATGCGCAGCGGTGCGCGCAGCCGACCGAGGTGGATCGGTGAAGAACGACCACGCGGTGAGATGAAGATGGCGCGTTTCGGCGATGGATGCCCGCGGCAGTTCGGAGGACAAGAGGTAGAAGTCGGCGCCACGGCCGGAAACCATTGACCGCTCGCCGCTGTGATCGACAAACACGGCCACAGACCCGGTGAGATGCGCGTCGGTCTCGACGAGATACGCCTTCACCTTTTCATGGTCAAGGTTCTCTTGCGCAAGTTGGCCGAACCTGTCGCGACCGATCTTGCCGACGAACAGAGTGTCCATACCGCTGCGAGTTGCCCACACGGCCACATTGGCAGCACTGCCGCCCGGCGTGAGCATGACCTCGCCAAAGGTGTCGCCACCCCTTTTGAGTTCGGTGTTGGTTTGGATCAGAACATCCCAGGCGAAGTCACCCAGCACACACATCGAGGTCGCCATGCCTCGACACGCTAGTGGTTCGTGACGCTCAGCGGCACGGTAGAAAGTGCCGTTGGCACCACAGTGGGCCTCTACAACATCCGGGTCACCAACTCAGCCGGCGGTCTTTCGACAACTAACCTCTCGCCCGTGAGTTCACGCGCATGACAGACATCTCAGCAATCGCCCATGTTGTTGCCGCAGCGGCAGCCCTCATAGCTGGCGGTGTCAATGCCATCGCTGGCGGCGGCACACTGATTACCTTTCCCATCCTCACGGCCATCGGCGTTCCGGCTGTTCGCGCCAACGCAACCAACACCGTGTCGTTGTGCCCGGGCTATGTGGGAGGCAGCTACGCACAGCGGCGAGATCTTGCTGGCCTGGGCCGCGGTTTACGCCCGCAAATGATTACCGCTGCGCTTGGCGGCCTTGGCGGATCGATCTTGCTCGTGGTCACCAGCGAGGCTGTGTTCCGCCAGATCGTGCCGTTCATGATTCTTGCCGCCTGCGGGCTACTCGGTTTCCAAGATCGTCTGCGTGCGATATTGACAAGTCGCTCGCAAGGATCACCGTCGCACCGCTTGCTCGAGCTTGGCTCGATCTTGTTGGCCGCAATATACGGCGGCTATTTCGGTGCGGGCTTAGGCATCATGCTGGTGGCCGTGCTCGGCCTCTTCTCGCACCTGCCCTTTACACGTCTCAACGCTGTCAAACAACTGATGTCGGTGGTCATCAACGGTTGCGCTGCGGCCTTTTTGGTGTTCTCGGGCCGCATCGAATGGACCCTCGTGTTGGTGATGGCGCCAGCAAGTTTGATCGGCGGCCATCTGGGTGGTCGTCTTGTTGGGATTATTCCCGCTCAGCGACTGCGACCATTCGTGATCGTATTCGGCGTGATCGTCGCCCTCATCTACCTGTTCCGCTAAGACATACACTCGGTGCGCAGTCACGTTGACCGACGGCCACACTCACCCCTTTCGGAGTCCCGCACATGATCGCTATCTCGTCCCTGCATCTCGATCGCAATTCGCTCGTCGTCACATGGACCGACCACGCCGTCACTCGCTATCCATGGATCTGGCTGCGCGACCATGCCCACGACGACGAGACCCTGCATCCAGTGACCCAGCAGCGCCAACTGTTCACCGCCGAGGTTGATGCCGATCTGGTCGCCACCGATGTGGCCCTCAACGAAGACTCAATCGATCTCGCGTGGAGCGACTCAAGCCCCAACTCTGTGCTGCCCGTGACCTTTCTGGCCAAGTACCGCACACCCACCGTTGCCCGGCCCACGTCTCGCGACGGCATCACGCTGTGGAACGGAGCCATCATTCGCGCTCATGTGCCTATGGTTCCATACGACGCGATCATGGGCTCCGACGATGGCGTGCGCGAGTGGTTAGCCAGAACTGATGAGTTCGGTTTCTGCCTCGCTGTGGGCACCCCGGCCAGCTTCGAAGCCACCGAGGCGCTGTTGCGTCGCATTGGCTACGTGCGCGAGACCATCTTTGGTGGCATGTGGGAGTTCACCGCCGATCTCACCAAGGCCGATACTGCTTACACCAACCTCGAACTTCGCCCACACACCGACGGCACGTATTCGCACGACGCCCCGGGCGTGCAGATGCTGCACTGTCTGCAGTTCGACGGAACCGGTGGCGACAGCACCATGGTCGATGCGTTTGCGATTGCCAAGCACATGGCCACCGAGATGCCCGAACATTTCGCCACGCTGTCAACCGTTGCCGTGCCGGGTCAATACATCGGCGATGGCTCACATCTGATGGCAGCACGGCCTGTCTTCCGCCACGACCACGCGGGTCACCTCGTGCAGGTGTCATTCAACAACTACGACCGGGCGCCGTTCTTGTTGCCCGAGCTCGAAATGATTGCGTTCTACGACGCGCTGCGCGCGTTCGACACGTTGGCCAACGACCAGTCGTTGCAATGGCGCCACGTGCTTGCGCCAGGCGAAGCGTTGCTGTTCGACAACTGGCGCGTGATGCACGGCCGCGCAGCCTTCACAGGCCTGCGGCGCATGTGCGGTGGTTACGTGAACCGAGAAGACGTTGAGAGCCGGTTGCGTCAGTTTTCCTGACGCAACCAGCCCCACTGTTCGAACTCAGATCTAGAGCTGCAGGCTCTTGATCTCAAGGAACTCTTCGATGCCAAAGCGGCCATACTCGCGGCCGATGCCCGACTGCTTGTAGCCACCAAACGGAGCGTTGGGGTTGAATGCCCCACCGTTCACCTCGACCTGACCGGTGCGCAACCGAAGCGCCACGGCTTGCGCATGCTCCTTGCTTGCCGACCACACGCCACCGGCGAGGCCATACACCACGCCGTTAGCGATGCGCACTGCATCGTCTTCGGTGTCGTAGGGCAAGATAGACAGCACTGGGCCAAAGATCTCTTCTTGGGCAATGGTCATTTCAGGGGTGACACCAGAGAACACAGTTGGCCGCACATAGAAGCCCACGTCGAGGCCTTCGGGTGCGCCGAGGCCACCGGCAACCAGCTTGGCGCCTTCGTCGATTCCCTTTTGGATGTAGCCCTGCACGCGGTCACGCTGGGCTGCCGAGGCGAGTGGCCCGAGGTGAATGCCAGCGGCGAATGGATCGCCAACCACCATTGCTTCGGCGGTTGCTCCGGCGATTGCTTCGGCCTCGGCGAGACGATCACGAGGGACCAGCATGCGGGTGAGCGCCGAACAGGTCTGACCCGAGTTCAAGAACGCCTTGCCAACACCATCGGCCACGGCCTTCGAGAAGCCAGCGGTATCGAGATCGGCGAGCAACACGTTGGCGCTCTTGCCGCCAAGTTCGAGTGCGATCTTCTTGATGGTCTCGGCACCGGCCTGCATCACGCGCTTTCCGGCGCGGGTTGAACCAGTGAACGACACCATGTCGACGGCTGGGTGCAGCGACATTGCCTCGCCCACCACGGTGCCATGACCGGACACGAGGTTGAACACACCTGCGGGCAGGCCGACCTCGTTGATAATGTCGGCCAAGATGAACGCATCGACCGGGGCGACTTCGCTGGGCTTGAGCACAACGGTGCAGCCCGCAGCCATGGCGTAGGCAACCTTGGCAGCGATCTGGTGCAGCGGGTAGTTCCAAGGCGTGATGCACGCGACGACACCGATGGGCTCGCGCACGACGAGCGACGAGCCGATGGTCTCAGTGAACTCGTAGTTCTCGGCGAGCGATGCGGCGGTGTTGAAGCTGTTGATGGGCAAGCCGACCTGCACCATTTGCGACAACCACTTCGCCATGCCGGTCTCTTTCGAGATCGCTGTAGCGATTTCGTCCATGCGCGCACCGAGTGCATCACCGATACGGGTGAGGTACTTGGCGCGCTCTTCGCGAGGCGTGTTGGCCCACGACTCGAACGCTGCTGCGGCGGCTTTCACTGCAGCATCAACATCGGCAGCGGTGCCCGATGGGATGGTCGCCATCACGCCTTCGGTCACCGAATCGATGACCTGAATGGTTTCAGTCGAGGTAGATGCGACCCATGCTCCATTGATGTAGAGCTTGTCGTAGTTGGTCTGGGTGTCGGTCATTTGGGGTTCCTCCATGTGATTTTCAGGCCAGCGTACGCCATTCTTTGGGGCCGTATCGCAGCCAGAACCTGATCCGCCAATCTCTGTGACACCCATGTGGTCAAATAGCGAAACGCGTGTGGAACCGTCCGCCTGCCACACCGATTCCGAGACGAGACCACGTTGGGCCTACATATTCACCATGGCGCGCAACTCACCGGCCTCTGCCACGCCTTGGCATCGCTACTCGAGGCGCCACTCTCCGACCCGTTCGCTACCGAAGTCGTTGCCGTGCCCACTGCAGGCATCCGCGATTGGCTCCAGCAACAGCTTGCGCTTCGCCTTGGCGCATCTGGCCGCGGCGATGGCATCTCGGCCAATATCGACATGCCGTTTCCGGGCGGCTTCATTGGTCGAGCACTTGGTCAGGCGCCAACATCCACCAATCCGTGGGATATCGATCACCTCACATGGACGGTGCTGCAGGTGCTGCAATCTGCCTCGTCGCAGGTGCCCCACTTTCTCGCGCAAAGCCCACACGACCCGGCGGGCAGCCGCAGTCGTTATTCAACAGCGCGCCGCATCGCCGATCTGTTCGATGGGTACGAAAACAATCGTCCCGAGATGTTGCAGCAGTGGGCTATCGGGCGCGACGGCGACGGCACGCTCGACGAGAACACCGCAGTCGTTCCCCTAGCGGCCGACCAAACGTGGCAACCCGCGCTGTGGCGCGAGGTGCAATCGTTGATTGCGCTCCCGAGTCGGGCCGAGCAACTGCCGCGGTTGCTCGAAGATCTCTCTCGGGGCGGACTCGAGCCGCTGCTCCCCCAGCGCGTCAGCGTGTTTGGTGTTAGCGCCGTGTCGCCTGGCCAACTCAGCGTAATCAACGCATTGGCTGCGGTGCGCGAAGTGCACCTGTTCTTGGTGCACCCGTCGGTGGTTGCATGGCAGCAATGTCGTCAACAACTTGCTGGCCGACTCACTCTGCGCAGCGCGTGCGACGCCACTGCCAACGTAAACCATCGCCTCACCCGATCGTGGGCGCGGCCATCCATGGAGGCCGCCGCTCTGTTGCGCGGCTTGAGCGCCGAGCACCTCGAGTACCCCCACCCACTGCTTCGCACTCTCGATGCTGCGCCGCTGTCGCCGCGGTCGCTGCTGCATCAGCTACAGGCCGATATTGCTGCCGACCACGACCCCTCCGGCGAGCACCCCTTCACCGCCGACAACAGTGTGCAGGTTCACTCCTGCCACGGCGCCACGCGTCAACTCGAGGTACTGCGAGACGCCTTGGGGCATCTCTTTGCCGCCGACCCAACGCTGACCCCGCACGACATCATTGTGGTCTGCCCCGATCTACCCCGCTTCGCCCCGTTGGCTGCATCGGTGTTTGCTCGCGGCTCGTTGCCTGTGCCTGTCTACGTCAGCGACCTTTCGCTCGGCGCCACCAACCCCGTTGCAGTTGCGCTCACTGCGGCGATCCACCTTGTGGCAGGTCGCTGCACCGCCACCGAACTGCTCGGCCTCTGTGCCCTTGCCCCAATTCAGCAATGCCTCGGCATGTCCGAAGGCGACATCTCCACAATCGACCGGTGGATCAGCGATCTCAACACAACCTGGGGCCTCGACATCGACCACCGGCGTATTTGGCTCTCCGACGATTTCGCCGAAGGCACCTGGGCGGCCTCCATCGACCGACTGCTGATAGGTGCAGCGATGGCTGCTCCATCACCACGGGTCGGGCCCAATGGCATTGTGCCGTTCGACGACGTGCCTACCGGCGGGCTGCGCACCGCTGGCCTACTCGCCGAGCTCGTCGCTCGTTTGCGCGTTGCTCGCACCGCCACGCTGGGCGATCACCCCATCGATTACTGGGTCAATGCGCTGACCAACATTGCGCGCTCGTTGTTCGCTACTGCACCTAACGACGCCTGGCAGTTAGCTCAGGTCATCGGCGCTATCGAAGATCTCCGCACCAACTCGAAACTCGCCGATGCCGCAAACGAAGTTCCGTTAGCTCTCAACGACATTCGCGCATTGCTTGCCGACATCAATTCGGCGCCACGCGGGCGGCTCACCCTGCGCTCCGGAGCCGTCACCATCACGGGCATGGTTCCGGTGCGCAACCTTGCGGCCCGCGTCATCTGCATCCTTGGCCTCGACGAAAGCAGCCTGCGTTCTTCTGGTTCCGATGGCGACGATCTGCTCGGCGCGCGGCCCTGCGTGGGCGAACGCGACCCCCGAGTCGAAGGTCGACATCTGCTCCTCGATGCGCTCATGGCAGCCGGCGACCACCTCGTCATCACCTGCGACGGCAGCGACATCACCACCAACCGCAAGCTTCCACTGCCCGTGCAACTCATCGAGTTCAAAGACACTGTGGCTGCCACCCTCAATCCTCACGAACTTGGCGGCATCTCCATCGACACTGCTGTAGAACAAATGATTCTCACCAAACACCCACGTCAGGCGTACGACGAGTTCAACTTCGCAGTCGGCAACGCACTGGTTGCGGCCCAACCTGGCCAACCATTCAGCTTCGACACCGGCATGCTCGACGCAGCCATCGTGCGTCGCGAGCCCGCAGCAACATCGCCATCGGGGTCAGGCCGCGCTGCGCCGCTGCCGCCGCTGGTGCCCGACACCGTCAGCCTGCTCGACCTCGTTCAGTCGTGTACCCGGCCGTCCCGCACGTATCTCATCGATCGACTCGATGTGCGCATGCCCGGCCAAGCCGACGAGATCGCCACCGAGATACCACTCTATGTTTCGCCGCTCGAGGCCTCACACATCGGCACCGACCTGCTGACGCAGCACCGGCGAACGTCATCGCCCGAGCAACTCGCGCAGTGGCGAATCGCTCAACAGCTCAGCGGTACCCTGCCACCGCGCGAGCTGTCGCAATCTGCCCTCAACGCCGTCGAATCCGAAGTCAGCAAACTGATTCAGGCGCTCCCCGAACTCGCCGGACTGATAACGCACTCAGAGAGCGCGCTCATCAACCTCATGCTTACATCCACCGGCGCCGAGCCTGTTTCAGTGCAGCTCGTCGCCACGCTTACCGACCTCGCCGGGCACACCTTGGTGCGGGTGCACTTCAACCGGCCCAACCCGCGTTATCGGCTCACTGCTGCACTGCATCTTGCAGCCGCAGTGGTGGCATACCCCGAGCACCCGTGGAAGGCCATCTTGGTTACCCGCAGCGGCAGCGGCACGAAGCCCGAGCACGAATGGCTCACCCCAGCCGACGGGCCGCAGCGCGTGGTTGCAGCGCAGCATCTGCTCGATGTCGCCCTATCGTTGCGTCTTCAGGCGCTACGCGAACCGTTGCCGCTCTTTGAGCGCACCTCCGCAGACCTCTACGCAGCGGGGTGCATCGACGAAGCCGAGCTCGAGCAAGACCTCAAGGACCCGTACACCAAGTTCCTCTGGGAAGACGCCGACCCAGATCAGCTACTCCCCGCTGCCGCCCCGTTGGCCCGTGTTCTGTGGGACGCCTACCACTCATTCCTGACGGTCGACACAGCATCATGAGCGCTCACTTCGAAGCTGCGCCGTCGGGCGCGCCGTTTAACCTCAACCAGCCACTGCCCACTGGGCGCGCATCGCTCGAAGCCAGCGCCGGTACTGGCAAGACCTATGCACTCACTGCGCTCATCGTGCGCTACGTCGCCGAACGCGGCATCACCGCCGATCAGTTGTTGGTGGTCACGTTTACCCGCGCCGCTGTCACCGAGCTACGTGATCGCACGCGGTCCATGCTTGACATCGCAGCGCAAGCGTTGCTTCCCAATGCCGATCTCGCCGACACGCCTCAATGGCTCATCGAGGTCGTGCGGGCTGCCACAAGTGCGGGCCGCACCGAGCAGCAGCGGCGACATCTCCTCGATGCCATTGCCCGTTTCGACGAGCTCACCATCACCACCATCCACGGCTTTTGCCAACAAGCCCTGGGGCAACTCGGTCTTCGCGCAGGCAACAACCCCGACGCCGCACTCGTCGACAACTCCGCAGACATCGTCGCCGAGGTCTGCAGAGACCTGCTCATCAGCCAATTGGCCGACAATCCCGCATTGCTCTCAGACAACAGCTCCAAAAATGCCACAACACCGAAGCAGGTCGAGACCAGCTTGATCGACGCCGTTTCCATGGTCATCGGCAACCCGGGCGCACGATTGGTGCCAACGGCCGAAACCGCCCTGGTCGAAGACGACATCACCGAGGCGCTCGCGATGCGGTGGAGCGATCTCGTACTGCACGCCTGCGCCGAGGTAAAGTCTCGACAACAGGCACGGGGCGAAATCGGATACGACTCGCTCATCACCGATCTACACGATGCGCTCCTCGATCCTGTGCACGGACCCGCCGTAGCCGAGCAACTCTCGGCACGATTCTCGGTGGTACTCATCGACGAATTCCAAGACACCGATCGGGTGCAGTGGCAGGTCTTCCAGACAGCATTCGCAAGCGAAGTGCTCATCACCGTAGGCGACCCTAAACAAGCCATCTACCGGTTCCGTGGAGCCGATGTTCACGCCTATCTCAATGCCGTCGATCAGGCAAACGTGTTCAGCTTGGCCACCAACCACCGCTCCGATCAACAACTGCTGCTCGGAATCGAGCATCTCCTCGCAGGCGCCACGCTCGGTGATCCGCGTATCAAGTTCCTGCCAGTGCAACCCTGCGACACTGCCCCGTTCAACGCGTTGGGCAACGAAGCTGCGGTGCAACTGCACGCAGTGCTTCCTCGCGACGGCTTGCTCTCAAAAAACGGCAAACAACTCGCCATGCCCAAGGTGCGAGCAGTCGTGCTCGGCCACCTCGTGCGGCGCATCATCCATCTCCTCGAGCACGACACAATCACCGCTGCGGGCAGCACCGAACCCACGCCAGTGCGCCCCGGCGACATCGCTGTATTAGTCAGCGCGCACAGCAACGCCGAGCACGTTGCCGCTGCACTTCGTCAGGCCGGCATCCCTGCAGTTCGCACTCGCACGGGCTCGGTACTCAGCACCCCAGCAGTCATGCAATGGCGCCTGCTGCTCACGGCGTTGGCAAATCCGTCTCACGCGCCAGCAGTTCGCGGCGCTTCGCTGGGCTGGTTCTTGGCCGCCAACCCAGCCGCATTCTGTGGCCCCGACGCCGACGCCACACTCTCAGCGATGCAAGAGCGCGTCGCAAATATGGCTCAGCGCTTACACCGCGTCGGACTGGCCTCGATGTACGACGAAGAAAAGGCTCGGCCCGAACTGCTGCCCTCAATTCTGCGTCTCGAGCAAGGCGAGCGGCACCTCACCGATCTCGACCACATCGCCGAACTCTTGGCCAACGCATTACCCGCCCGGGCCGAAGCCGGCCAAGTGCTACGCGTGCTCGACGAAATGGTTGCGTCAACCAACGAACGCAGCGAGCCCACCATGCGCCGCATCGAATCCGATGCGCTAGCGGTTCAGATCACCACAATCCATTCGGCCAAAGGCCTTGAGTACCCCATCGTGTTGTTGCCGTTCGGTTTCAAGAAGCCAAACAATCTAAAAAAGCCATACTCGTATACGAGTCCCGACGGCGCGCGCACCATCGACCTTGCGTCCTCGGTTGCGTGGGACCAAGGGTTGCTCGACCCCGACGATGCCAGCAGCACGAGCGACCAAGACGCTCGCGAGCGACGGGCCAAACTCGACAACGAGGGCGACGATCTGCGCTTGCTCTACGTGGCGCTCACGCGGGCGCAGCACCGCCTCGAGGTGTGGTGGGCTTCCACATGGCAAGCGAACAAGTCTGCGCTCGCACGCATCCTGCTCGACCGTGAAGGCGATGGCCCGGTGCTCAACTCATTCAGCCCTCGAGTCAAGGTCGGCAAATCGATCAAAGAAACTGCTCTGGCGTACCAAGCCACCACGATGCAGGGTGTTCTCGACCAGTTGAGCGTGCTGGTAACCACCAGCGGCGGAGCCATCAGCCTGAACGAGGTGCTCGACCACGCGTCCGTCAGTCGGTGGGCCGGCGCCGACGTTCAATCGTCGATTGCCCTCGCCACTGCGTCCACCGGCGGGCGCCACGGCCTCACAAACCCCAACTGGAAGCGTTGGTCGTTCACTCGCCTCGGCAACACCATTGACACCATTGCTCACGGTGGCGCCGATCATGCCGCCTTCGCTCCCATTCGTGGTGGCGCCGACGAGCCAACATCGGCCGCCGACGGGGTCATCGCCGACACAGGGTCACGCACGACGCCTCGCTCGCCTCAATCGGGCGCCGTTGTCGCTCACCTCGCCAACGCCGTGGCCGGCGCTTCGTTCGGCACATTCGTTCACACGGTGCTCGAAGAACTCGATTTCACTTCAGACAAACTCGACACCGACGTGCTGACGCTTGTCGCCCACCACGCTCAGCGCGACGGCCTCAACATCGATACCGAGCAGGTGGCTGCAGGCCTAATCGCTGCGCTGCACACACCGCTTGGTCCGCTGTTTAATCAGCTCACACTCCGCGACTTCTCCCCCGAGAACCGCCTCAGCGAACTGAACTTCGACTTCCCGATCAACGCGGGCGCCGCCGCAGCAGACCACCCCATGCCAACTCGTGCGATCGCCGACATTCTGTTGCGCACGCTGCCACTCACCGACCCGGTGCGTCCCTATGCCGAACTCCTCGCTGACGAGACCAACGGCATCAAGATCTCCGGTTGGATGAACGGCTCTATCGATGCCGTCTTCCGAGTGCCACACAACGGCGCCCACAAGTACCTCGTGGTCGACTACAAGACCAACCGCCTGCACGTTCCTGGCGCCTCCGATCCCATCGCTGCGTACGCTCCGCAGAAACTGGTGCCATCAATGCAAGAGCATCGGTACCCGCTGCAAGCGCTGCTCTACACCGTGGCGCTGCATCGCTACCTGCGTTGGCGGCTTGGTTCCGGGTACGACCCCGATCAACATCTCGGTGGTATTGGTTATCTGTTTGTTCGCGGCATGGTCGGCCCACTCACGCCGCAAGTCAACGAAGTGTGCCATGGCGTTTTTTCATGGCGACCACCAACCGAGGCGATCCTCGCACTCGACAATCTGTTCGCAACCGGAAGTGCATCGTGACATCTTCAATTGTTCACCCACTCGTGCCAACGCTTGCTCCCTCACTTGCCTCGCTGCAGCCATGGGTCGATGCCGGCGTGTTTGGCGTCGCCGAAATACACGCCACCGAGGTCATCACTCGCAGCGACCCGCAGGCAACGCCGTTGTTGCACCTCGGCGCGGCGTTGGCATTGTGGGCTCCGCTTCACGGCCATGTGTGCATCGACCTCGGCCAAGCGTCGTTGATGACGCACGCCGAGATCGCGAACAGCGACGACCGCAGCGACACCGACGACCGTCTCGACACCGACGATCCTGACGCCGAGACAACAGCGCCGTCGGCATTCGACGCGTTGGTCTGGCCCAGCACCGAACAATGGACCCAAGCGCTGCAGGCCAGCAACGTAGTGAGGGTCGTGTCGGCGGCCGATCCCGAGCCCGTGCTCGACAAACACCCGTTGGTACTCAACGGCCACAAGCTCTACACCCAGCGCCAGTGGGTCGATGAGTGCATCGTGGCGGCATCGCTTCGAGCGCGGTGCAGCGGCGCATCGTCTGAGTCGCTCTCGGCAAGCGCCGAAGCCCTTCTCGGCCGCCTACTGCCCGCCACTGAACTGAACCCCATATCTCTCGAACACGATCCCAACACCCAGCATCAGGCGGCGCGCATGGCACTGTCGTCAGCATTGGGCGTCATCGTCGGCGGTCCAGGAACCGGCAAGACCCACACCATTGCGCGCCTGCTGGCGGTCATGCTGCACAATGCCGGCGACCGTGGCACTCCGCTACGCATCGCGCTTGCGGCACCAACCGGAAAAGCGGCAACACGTTTGCGTGAGGCCATCATCACCGCTGCGGGTGCTGCCGAGGGCGGCAGGGCTATCTTGCCCACCGAAATCGCTGGCCAACTCACCCGCCTGCCTACCACCACCGTGCACCGACTCCTCGGCCCGCGCGGGCCCAACAGCACTCGCTTCGTTCACGATGCAACACATCCACTTCCACACGATGTCGTGGTCATCGACGAAACCTCAATGGTGTCGCTGCCGCTCATGGCCCGCTTGCTCGAGGCCGTGCGACCCGATGCAACGCTGATCTTGGTCGGCGACCCAGATCAACTCGAAAGTGTCGAGGTCGGCTCGGTACTCGCCAACGTGGTCGATGCAGCCCGCTTGGTCGAGTCATCGATACACCCACACGTAGTGCGCCTCAACCGGCCGCGCCGTCAGCAGGCCGGTTCGCCTATTGCCCCGCTCACCGATGCCATTCACGACAACAAACCCGACGACGTTGTGGCACTGCTGCGCGCCGGCGCCAACGACGTCGCTAACGGCCTACCGCTGCTCACCTTTGTCGAACACCACGACCCAAGTAGCGCAACAGTGTCGGCAGCAGTGCGCGCTGTGGTGTCCGCGCCGTGCGCAGCGTCACTCGCCGCAGCACTCGACAACCGAGCCACCGATGCCCTGCACGAACTCACCGCCGTGCGCGTGCTGTGCGCCCACAAACATGGGCCATTCGGTGCTGAAGCATGGAACCGTACGATCGAGCAATGGATGCTCGGCCGTGCTGCGTCAACGCGCTTCTATCCCGGCCGAGCATTGCTCATCACACGAAATGATCCGGGCACACAATTGGCCAACGGCGACACAGGCGTGGTCGTGGCACAGCCCGATGGCACTCGCGCCGCGTTTCGAATCGGCGACGAAGTGCGGTTCTTCGCCCCCTCGCAACTCGACTCGGTCGAAACCGCATTTGCGATGACCATCCATAAGAGTCAGGGCTCCGAATACGACACAGTGGTCGTGGTGCTACCACCCGAAACCTCGCCGCTCATCGGCCGAGAGTTGTTGTACACAGCAGTCACGCGCACCACCCGGCGCCTCATCGTCGTGGGTACAGCCGAAGCAGTCAGAAAGGCTGTGCAAACGCCCGGCAGCCGCATCACCGGCCTCACCTCAGCGCTGGCTTCGGCCAATCCGTGACCCAGCTACTCTGACGGTGCAATGTCCGTCGCCAATGGTTCACGAGCCACACAACTTCGGCGCCTAGTTCCTGGCATCGCGGTACTGCGCGGTTACAAGCGTGAGTGGTTCCGTCACGACCTCGTTGCAGGGCTCGTGCTCACCACGTTGTTGGTGCCTCAAGGCATGGCCTACGCCGGCCTCGCCGGGCTCCCTCCAGAGACGGGGATGTACACAACGGCCGCCGCGTTGCTTGCCTACGCGCTCTTTGGCCCTTCACGAATCTTGGTCGTCGGCCCCGATTCCACCCTCGCTCCAATTGTGTTTGCCACCCTTATTGCAGTCGCAGGAACCGGCGCCGACCCCGCACGCGCAATGGCACTCGCGAGCGCGCTCGCC
>CAMASN010000009.1 GCA_945861025.1 Ferrithrix thermotolerans DSM 19514 | reverse complement strand
GCCACCACGGTGTCTGCATCGGTTGCGTTGGCGGCAGCGGCGGGCGTGCACGTGTTTGCGACGGGCGGCATCGGGGGAGTGCATCGTGGCGCCGAGATCACCGGTGACATTTCTGCCGACCTCGATGCGCTGGCTCACCAGCCGGTCATCACCGTGTGCGCAGGGGCTAAGGCCTTTCTCGATCTGCCGCGCACGCTTGAGTATCTCGAGACTGTGGGCGTGCCGGTGCTTGGCTGGCAGCACGGTTGGTTCCCGGCGTTCTACACGCGCAGTTCTGGGCTGAAGCTGACCCATCGGGTGGAGTCGGGCAACGAAGTGGCGGCCATCTTCGCCGCGCGTAGCCGTGTGAACAGCGGCATGTTGCTCACGGTTCCCATCCCGCTCAATGACGAACTCGATACCGACATGCTCGATGCGGTGCTTGCCGAAGCACTCACCGATTGCGACGCTGCGGGCGTAACGGGTGCAGCGATTACTCCGTTTGTGTTGGGTCGCATCGCTGAGGCCACTGCCGGACGAAGCATCCCGGCGAACCTTGCGTTGGCCGAAAACAACGCAGCTGTCGCTGCACAGGTGGCGTGCGCTATTTCGAAAGTCGCGCGGTAACGCGCCGCAAGAATTGGTTGCGCTGCTCGAGGGTGGAGCGATCGATGTTGTAGAGCGCAATCCAACTCGTGCGGCAACGCGGCGAGCACAGCACGCGCAGACTACGCAGCGCAGTTCGCTTGCCGCCTTCGCCCTCGAGAGCGTTGATCCATTTCGATGAGCCGTGTGTGGTGACCACGTGCAAGCGGCGGATGTTGCGCAGCAGCGGTCGCAATCGGTTGCCGTCGGCCGGCAGTTCCCACGCCACGCCATTCACCCAGACTCGGTCGATCCAGCCCTTGAGCATTGCTGGCTGACCTGCCCACCACGACGGGTACACGAGCACCAGCGACTCGCACCAGCGCAGGTTTGTGGCGTGCTGGGCGATGTCGGGCTTGGTCGATGGATCGTCGAGATGATGCTCGTGATCGTGGGCTGAAAAGACAGGGTCGAAGCCTTCGGCATAGAGATCGGTGACACGAACTTCGTGGCCGCCTGCGTGCAGTGCGGCTACCGACGTGTCGAGCACGGCGGCGGCGAACGAGTTGGCCGATGGGTGGCAGAAGATCACCAGTGTTTTCACAGCGACGCCATCCGTGATTCGATCTTGGTGAGAAAGTTTGCACGCTGCTCGGGGGTCGATGTGTCGATTGCGTACAACCCCAGCCACGTGCTTCGCAGGCGAAGGCCGGTTTGTAGTCGTAACGCACGCATGAGGGTGCGGCGGCCGTTGTCGTTGATTGCTTTCACGTAGGTGCGCGGCGACCCATATGTGCTGATGCCCACGATGCGGCGCACGTGGGTGAGTCCGGGGCGCACGCGATGGTTGTTGTTGAACACAAAACCGACGCCAGGTACCAGCGTCTTTTCGAGCCACCCTTTGAGCATTGCGGGGAGCCCACTCCACCACGTTGGGTACACAAAGACCAATATCTGCGCGGCCTGAACTGCGGCGGCTGACACGGCCACGAGCGGGTCAAGTATCGGCGCATCGCCGTGGTAGGCAACGATTTCGGCGTTACTCATCGCTGGCTGAAAGCCCATTGCATATAGATCGAGGACGGTGACCTCGTGGCCTGCGCTTTCGAGACCGCGCACCGCTGCGTCGCAAGCAGCGCGGGTAAAGCTCTGCTCTCGAGGGTGAGTCAAGATAACTACAGCGCGCATATAGCCACGACGCTAGCCCGTGACCGTTGCCGCCCGAGGGGTACGATCGGCCAGCACGCTGCGGCGGAGAGCCGGCGTATTTTGGGGGCAGTTGTGAGCGATCAACGCGAAGCCGGCGAGAACGGTTGGGATGCAGTGCTCTCAAGATTCGAGGCGCGGCGTGTGGCCGCTCATGCATCGGGCGGCCCCGAGCGAATCGAGCGTCACCACGCAAAGGGCGCGCTCACTGCGATTGAGCGGGTGCTCGCTTTGTTGGACCCCGGCACGTTTCGCGAAATCGGAACGTTTGCTGGCGCTGGTGTCGACGCTCCCCGCGATGCGTTCGTGGCTGGGCACGGTCTGATCCACTCGCGTCCGGTGCTAGTGGGCGCCGAGGATGCCGCGGTGCAGGGCGGGTCGATCGGATCTGCTGGCACGTCGAAGCGGGCGCGGCTGGCCCTGTTGGCTGCTCAAGAACGCGTGCCTTTGGTGATGCTGCTCGATGGCGCAGGGCACCGCGTGAGCTCAACACCCGAGCGGTTGCGGCCAGCGCCAACCGATCTCTCGTTGCTTGCCGATCTCATCGGTGTGGCACCGACGATCGCCGTGGTGCACGGTGCGTCGGCGGGCCATGGCGCGCTCACCGCGCCGCTGTGCGATCTGGTGATCATGGTGCACGGGCAGGGACAGTTGTTTGTTGCTGGCCCTCCACTGGTAGCGGCGGCCACCGGCGAACAGATCGACAAAGAGTCGCTCGGTGGTAGCGCCGTGCATCTCGCATCGGGAGTTGCCCACCTTGGAGCCGACAGCGACGAAGAAGCGCTGGCGCTTGTGCGTCAAGCGCTGTCGTACCTGCCGGCCAATTCCGGCGAAGCCATTGCGCCATCGCGCAACGAGTCGTTGACCGCGCTCATCCCCGCCAACCAACGCGTGCCCTACGACATGGTTGCTGTGTTCGAGGCGATCTTCGATGGCGACTCCACGTTTGTTGTGCAAGACCAATTTGGCGCCTCGCTGATTACTGCGTTCGCTCGTCTCGACGGCGTTGCTGTTGCCGTAGTGGCGAACCAACCAATGGTGCGCGGCGGCGCACTCGATGCCGATGCCGCGTCGAAAGCCACTCGGTTTATCGACCTGGCCGCGGCGCATGGACTACCGCTTTTGTTGCTGGCCGACAATCCCGGTGTCATCCCTGGCGCCACTTCCGAACGCTCTGGTGCGTTGCGTGCAGCAGCGCGCATGTTCGTGGCGCAGCACCGCCATCCGGGCCCAAAGCTGCACGTCACGTTGCGCAAGGCCTACGGCTTTGGCAGTTCGATGATGGGTCAGAACCCCTACGACGGGCAGACGGTTACGTTGGCTTTGCCCGATGCCACTGTTGGTGCGATGCCTGCGCGCGGTGGGGCCGATGCCATCGCCGCCGATGATCCAACCCGTCAGCGTTTGGCCGACCTTGAGCAGGGTGGACCGTGGAGGCAAGCCGACACGTTGAGCTACGACGAGGTGGTATTGCCCGACGACCTGCGCCACGCATTGATCGATTCGCTGCGCCTGAGTTCGGCTCGTTCGGCTCGTTCGACCGACACGAGCGACGCGCGCGGTGGTCGCGACGGGCGGGCCCGCCCGAATCTGCGCCCATGATCTCAGCGAAACGGCCCACCGCTGGGTGGGTGTATCTCGCAGTATTCATCGCGATCGGATTGTCGCTGAGCATGCTCGGCCCCTCGCTTACCTACCTACGCGAACGGGCGCAGGTGAGCAAGGGTGAGATCGGCGCGCTGTTCGTTGCCCAGGCGATTGGTTATCTCAGCGGCTCGCTGTTGAGTGGCCGCATTTACGACCGCGGCCTTGGTCATCGCGCTCTGGCCACTGCACTCTTCGGATTGGTTGGCGCCGTGGCGCTGATCCCGCAGTTCACCTCGGTGGCGGCTCTCGCTGTGCCGTTCGCGTTGATTGGTGTTGTGGTGGGTATCGCCGATGTGGGTTGCAACACGCTTGTGGTGTGGCATTCCCGAGGCTCGGGTTCGACACGTTTACTCAACGCGCTGCATCTCTTCTTTGGCATTGGCGCTCTAGCAAGTCCGCTCGTGGTCGATCGGTCGCTCGCGCTGAGTCATGGCCTCTCGTTGTTCGCAGTTGTGTTGTGCGGTTACACAGCGGTTATTGCGGTCGTCGTTTTGATGCATCAGGCGCCCATCCCGTTTGCTGTTGGCAATGAGCCCACAACAACGGCGACACAGACTCCGGTGCGGGTGCTCACGGTCATCAGCGTGTTCTTCTTCCTCTATGTGGGTGTTGAGTTCGGATTCAGCGGCTGGCTCAAGACCTACGCCGAAGGCATTCATCTGCCCGGTGCGAGCGCTCCTACGTTGTTGAACACAGCGTTTTGGGTCTCGTTCACCGTGGGTCGATTGCTCGCTGTGATGCTGGCGGCGCGCATTCGCTCGGGCACGATGCTGGCGGGTTCGTGCACGCTGACCGTTGGGTTACTTGCGGTGATGGTCGTGGCCGACGGCGACGCGACGTGGGTGTGGATCACCACGGTGCTCATCGGGTTCGCGATTGCTCCGCAATTTGCAACGATGATCGCCTACGCCGAAGAGCACATTGCGCTGTCGGGCCGATCAACGAGTTGGTTCGTGAGCGGTGCCGGTCTCGGCAGCCTGGTGTTGCCGTTTGTAATTGGGCAGATGCTCGATCAGTCGGGAAGCTCGGCCATGCCCCTAGCGGTGTTCGTTGCAGCGATCATCACCGCAGCGTGGTTGCTCGTGGTGCGCCGCGAGCTCACTGTTGCTACGCGGTAAGAAACGCTGGCGATTCGCCGCCGCCATGGGCCAACACATTGGCGCCGGTGACGTAACTGGCCATTGGCGAACCGAGGTACACGCAGATGTCGCCGATCTCGGTTGGTAACGCAAGGCGGCCGAGCGGAACCGTTGCGCCAACGGCTGCGATACCTGCTTCGTCGCCATAGAACAGGTGGGCTTGCTCGGTGCGAATCATGCCGGCGCTAATGCTGTTGACCCGAACCTTTGGCGCCCACTCGAGCGCCGATGTGGCCGTGTAGTTGTTGAGCCCGGCTTTGGCAGCGCCGTATGCAGCAGTTGTGGGCGACGGACGAACCGCGCACACGCTCGAGATGTTCACGATTGCGCCGCCGCTGGCCTGCTGTTGCATGTGGTGGTTGGCCTGCTGGCTGCAGTAGATCGCGGCGAGCAGGTTGAGCTGCACGAGGCGTTCGGTGATGCGTGGCGACGCCGTAGAGGTGTCTACTGGGGGAGAGCCGCCGGCGTTGTTGACCAACACATCGAGGCGGCCGTTGGCTGCGACCACTGCGTCGATGAGCGCAAAGGCTGCCTCGCCGTCGCGAAGATCGGCGGCGAAGAACTGCCAATCGGTGGGCAGATCGTCGGCGGGCTTGCGGGCGCACACGACCACCGTTGCTCCGGCGTCGGCGAAACGCTGCGCAATGCCGCGGCCAACTCCCTTGGTGGCCCCGGTGACGAGCACGACCTTGCCTGAGTAATCGATTGTGACAGCCATGCGGCAAGCGTAGTCACTCGAATCTGACGCTCCGTCAGATAGCAACTAGTCTGCGCCCATGGGGATTTCCACACAGATGCATCAGAGCGGTATTGCCGAGATCATTGTCGACTGCCCGCCGGTCAATGCGCTCACGGTCGCAGGCTGGTTCGAGCTTGCCGAACGCATCACGGCCGCTGGCAAAGACATCAACACACGAGTTGTCGTGTTGCGCTCTGAAGGCCGTGGCTTCAACGCCGGTGTCGACATCAAAGAGATGCAGAACACCACCGGCTTCGATGCGCTCATCGGCGCTAACAAAGGTTGCTATGCGGCCTTTGCTGCGGTGTACGAATGTGCTGTTCCGGTTATCGCAGCGGTCAACGGTTTCTGTGTAGGCGGCGGCATCGGCCTTGTCGGCAACGCCGACATCATCATCGCCAGCGACGACGCCACATTTGGCCTTCCCGAGGTCGATCGCGGCGCGCTTGGCGCTGCAACGCACCTGTCGCGTTTGGTGCCACAGCACAAGATGCGTGCAATGGTCTACACAGCAGCAACCGCTACTGCGGCCGAATTGCATCACTTCGGCAGTGTGTTGCAGGTGGTGCCACGTGCCGAACTTCGCGACGCCGCGATGGTGGTTGCCGAGTCCATCGCCGCCAAGTCGCCAGCCGTGATGCGCGCCGCCAAGGAATGCCTCAACGGCATCGACCTGTGGGACGTGAAACGTAGCTACCGCTTCGAGCAGGGCTTCACCTTCGAACTCAATCTGTCGGGCGTGGCCGACGAACTCCGCGATGACTTCGCCGGAACCGACAAAGCACACGGAAAGCCAACCAAATGAGCCGCGACAAGCGAATGACCGAAGACGACGCAATCGCGTCGTTGTCCGACGGGATGACCATTGGCATCGGCGGCTGGGGCAGCCGTCGCAAGCCGATGAGCCTCGTGCGTGCCTTGCTGCGTTCGCCGCTCAAGGATCTCACCATCGTGTCGTATGGCGGCCCCGACGTTGGTCTGCTCGCGGCAGCGGGCAAGATTCGCCGCATCATTTACGGCTTTGTGTCGCTCGACTCGATTGCGCTCGAGCCACATTGGCGTGCAGCGCGTCAGGCCGGCACCATCGCCGAACCCGTCGAGTACGACGAAGGCATGTTGCAGTGGGCGCTCTACGCGGGGTCGTTGCGGCTGCCGTTTCTGCCAACCCGTGCGGGTCTTGGCTCTGGCGTTGTCGATGTCAACCCGTCGCTGCGAACTGTTCGTTCACCGTATGACGATGGCGAAGAGCTCTTGGCCGTGCCAGCGATTCGTCTCGATGCTGCGTTCGTGCATCTCAACCGCAGCGACATGAGTGGCAATGCTCAGTTCCTCGGTCCCGACATCTACTTCGACGATCTGTTCTTGTCGGCGTGCGATCCGGGTCATCGCTACCTCAGCTGCGAGCGCGTGGTTCCCACCGAGTCGCTGCTCGACGAAGGCACGTTTCACACGTTGCGTATCAACCGCAGCATGGTCGATGGCGTCATTGAGGCACCCAACGGCGCGCATTTCACCACGTGCGAGCCGGACTACGGGCGTGACGAAGCATTCCAAAAGGTATACGCCACCGCAGCTGCAAACCCCGATGATTGGCGTGCATTTAGCGAGCGGTTCCTACAGGGTTCCGAAGCGCAGTATCAGGCAGCCGTCGCAGAATGGAAGGCACAGTCATGAGCTCTCTTGCTGACATCGTGGTCATCGCCGCCGCCGAGGCATTCCGTGGCGATGGCGAGATCTTCGCCAGCGGCATGGGCACCATCCCAATGCTTGGCGCTCGCACAGCGCGCAGCTCCTTCGAGCCCGACCTCATGGTCAGCGATGGCGAGGCGTTTTATGTGGGCAACGAATTGCCCATTGGTGGCACCAACAAGGTCGTCGAAGGTTGGATTCCGTTTCGCAGCGTGTTCGACACGCTGTGGGGCGGTCGGCGTCATGTGATGATGGGCGCCAGCCAGATCGACCGGTTCGGCAACACCAACATTGCCAACATCGGCTCGTGGGATCGCCCCAAGGCGCAGTTGCTCGGTGTGCGCGGCGGCCCCGGCAACACCATCAACCACTCCACCAGTTTCTTCATCCCCAAGCACAACGCAAACGTGTTTGTGGCCAAGGTAGACATGGTCAGCGGCCTCGGTTACGACCGTGCCGCCGAGCTGTCCGAGTGGGTGCAGCGCAACCATCGCTTGCCTCGCGTGGTCACCAACCTTGCCGTGCTCGACTTCAACTCGGCCGATCATTCAATGCGACTCGTGAGCGTTCATCCTGGCGTGTCGGTTGCCGACGTGCAGGCCGCCACGAGCTTTGAGCTTGTGATCGACGGCGACGTTGGCGAGACCCGCGAGCCCACTGCCGACGAACAAGCGGTCATCGATCGTCTCGACCCTCGTGGCTTGCGCCACCGCGAAGTTTCGTGAGGTTTACGCTGTGACCCACCCACGCCTAAAGACCGATCTGTGCGAACTCCTCGGTATCGAGTACCCCATTATCCAGACCGGCATGGGATGGGTGGCAGGGCCTCGTCTCACCAGTGCTACCTCGAATGCTGGCGGCCTTGGCATTTTGGCCAGCGCCACGATGGACTTCGCTGAGCTCACTGCGGCAGTTGCCGATGTGAAGGGCCGCACCACCAAGCCCTTTGGCGTGAACATGCGCGCCGACTCGGCCGACGTTGGTGATCGTGTGCAGTTGCTCATCGATCAGCAGGTGCGCGTGGCCAGCTTTGCCCAGGCGCCCAAAGAAGCGCTGATCTCGCGGTTGCATGATGGCGGCGTATTGGTGGTGCCTTCTATTGGCGCCAAGCGTCATGCTGAAAAGGTGCTGCAGTGGGGCGTCGATGCCGTGCTGGTGCAGGGCGGCGAAGGCGGCGGCCACACCGGCTCTGTGCCCACCACCATCTTGTTACCACAGGTAGTCGACGCTGTTGCTGGCACTGTTCCTGTCATCGCTGCTGGCGGCTTCTTCGATGGACGCGGCTTGGTTGCGGCGCTCGCGTACGGGGCATCAGGCGTTGCTATGGGCACGCGCTTTTTACTCACCAGCGACTCGGCTGTGCCGCAATCGGTGAAGGACTATTACCTGTCAAGGACCGTTACCGACACAACCGTGAGCAAGCAGGTCGACGGTGTGCCGCACCGCGTGCTCAACACAGACCTTGTCAACGAACTCGAGAGCGGCCGCGGCAAGTTGCTGGCTTTGCCGCGGGCAGCGATCAATGCGCTGAAGTTCCGCAAGATGACCGATCTGACATTGCGGTCAATGCTTACCGAGGGGCTCGCGATGCGTAAAAGCATGGAGCTCAGTTGGACCCAGATGGTGATGGCCGCCAACACGCCCATGTTGCTCAAAGCATCGTT
Source organism: Ferrithrix thermotolerans DSM 19514 (assembly GCA_945861025.1). GTDB lineage: Bacteria > Actinomycetota > Acidimicrobiia > Acidimicrobiales > Ilumatobacteraceae > WLMZ01. The sequence goes on along the minus strand of CAMASN010000009.1, from coordinate 59,795 downwards.
GGTCGACGGTCATGTCGACAGCGGCGTGATGGCCAGCGGACAAGTGGTTGGCGTCATTACCGACCTGCCCACATGCGCCGAACTCATCGAACGAATCATCGCCGAAGCTGGCGTTGTGTTGAACGGACTGACCGCCTAGTGGCCGCCACGGTTCTTGTCGGAGAAGCTGGTCTGCTTGCGGGTGTTGGCTCCCATCTGGGCTTTAGCGAGTGGCTCGACATCGATGCCGATCGCCTTGCGCTGTTTGCCCAGGCCACGGGCGACGATGACTCCACGTATCTGGCAATCAGTCTGTCGAACATGTTTCTGCCGCAGATCGTTGAGGTACAGGGCTTCGCGATGGGCATCAACTACGGCACCGGGCCCGTGAGCTTTGAGCAGCCGCTTGTGGCTGGCATGCGCGTGCGCGGTGGGGCGGCCTTGGTAGAACTGAGCGAGGTGAAAGGCGGCGTGCAGACGTTGATGCGTATCACTATCGAGCAGGCCGCTGGTGAGCCGGTGTGCGTCATCGAATCGATCTCGCGCTGGCTGCACTAACGCCTTCGCATCAGTACCAACAACAATTTTGGGGGAGTAGTCATGAGTGTGATGCAGATGTTTCGGGTGGACGGGCGCGTGGCATTCGTCAACGGTGCCGGGCGCGGCATCGGAGCCGCGTGTGCGCTTGCCTTAGCCGAGGCCGGAGCCGACGTAGCCATTCGCGCGCGCACGCTGTCACAACTTGAAGAAGTGGCCGCAGGCATTCACGCCCTCGGGCGCAAGGCGCTGGTGTTGCAGGCCATCGAGGAGCCAGGCGACGACGTTGCTGCCCTCGCTCGAGCCGCCGAAGAGTTGGGCTCGTTCGACATCTTGGTCAATGTGGTTGGCGGGGCAATGCCGGGTCCGTTCCTGAAAGGATCCGATCGCAGCCTCACCGAGTCATTCGACTTCAACGTCACTGGTCCGGTGCGGTTGTGCCGCGCAGCGGTGCCACACATGCTCGCATCGGGCGGCGGTTCCATCGTGAACATCACCACGGCCATGGGTCATCTCGTGTCACGCGGGTACAGCACCTACGGCACGGTCAAGGCCGCGCTCGATCACGCCACGCGCCTCATGGCCGCCGACCTGTCGCCGAAGATTCGTGTCAACGGTGTTGCGCCCGGCGCCATCCACACCGAGTCGCTCGAAGTGATCATGCGTAACCCTGAGATCCGCGCTGCGATTGAGGCAGCAACCCCAATGCGCCGCCTTGGCGTGTCCGAAGACATCGCTGCTGCCGTGCTGTACCTGTGTGCGCCGGCAAGCGGCTATGTCACCGGCAAGATCATCGATGTCGACGGCGGAATTCAGGTGCCTAACTTTCAGATGCCATTCGCCGACCTGTGAGCAATCGGGTCAGTACTGACTCAACCGACGTAGCTGAACCAAAGGTGAGTTCGCTCCGCATCTTTCGCCATCGCGATTTCGCGCTGTTCTTTAGCGCGGCCTCGATCTCAAACGGCGGCAGTTGGATGCAGTTGGTGGCGGTGCAGGCGCTGATGTACAACCTCACCCACCGCGGTACGTGGCTTGGGTTGTCCACTGTGGTGAGTCTGGTGCCTGCGGTGCTGCTCACGCCATATGCGGGTGTGCTGGCTGACCGCGTGTCGCGCCAAGCCATTTTGCGCGTCACTCAAACCGTGCAGATGTGTATGGCTTTCTCGATGTTTGCGCTGTACAGCAGCCACAGCATCACGCCGCTGTGGATCATCGTCATTGGATTCGTGAACGGTGTCGCCGCTGGTTTCCAAACAAGCGCATGGCAGTCATTCGTGCCGCTTCTGGTGCCCACCGACGAGATGCTGCAAGCAGTTCGACTCAACAGTGTGCAGTTCACGTTGGCTCGTGCGATTGGCCCGGCGCTCGGTGGAATCGTGGTTCGCTTTGGCGGAATCGGCGCCGCCATTTTGGTGAACGCGGTGACCTATGTATTGGTCATCGCCACTTTGTTGATTGTGCGGCCGCGTATGTCGGCAATGTCATCTCGTCAGCAGGGCGTGATGGCGGGACTGTTGCAAGGTGCTCGGTATATGTGGAATCGGCGGCCGTTGCGCCTGGCAGTGCTACTGGCGTTGGCAGGGTCCACGTTTGGGCAGTCGCTGCAGTACATCGCCTCGGCGCTGTCAGAGCACCTGTTTCATCGGCCGAGCGAGGGCAACGCCGGGCTACTGACCGCGCTCGGCATTGGGGCATTGCTGAGCTCTGGTTACACGGTTCGCATGGGCGATCGACTGCGCCGCTCTACGCAGGCGATGGTGTCGATCGCGTTGTTCGTCGCCTCGATCGCGCTGCTTGCATCCACCAGCTCGTACCAGCTTGGGCAGTTCGCCTATTTCGTGTCGGGCGTGGCGCATTTGCAGATGGCCGTATCGCTGAACACGTTGATTCAAGGCACGGTTCCCGACGAATACCGCGGTCGGGCGATGAGCTTTTATCTGCTCGGCATCTTGGCTGGCATTCCGCTGGGGTCGCAAGTGTTGGGCACGTTGGGCGACATCATCGGATTCCGTCTCACGCTTGCCCTCGACGCCGGCGCCTTTGCGCTGGTGCTCGTTGCGTTGTGGGTATCGGGTTGGTGGCGAGATCTCGATGCGACTCCCGAACAGATCTCGGTGGCCGCGAACGTCGCCTAGCTGTTGTCGGTGTCGGACTCAGCGTCGGCTTCGTCGAGGTAACCGACATCGGTGAGTTGCTCTGATTCGAGCCACAGTCGCACAGCCACATCGCGGCGTTGGCTATATGCGTTCGAGTGCACCTTCACGGGGTAGCCGCGTTGCTCGCCGAAACCGTCGGGGCCGTAGTACTCGCCACCCTTCACTGCCGGGTCGGTGGCTGCGCGCATCGTGGGCAGCGCGCCCATTGCTGCTGACTGCATCACCTTGTCGGCAATTGGCTGCGCAAGCTTCATCAACTTGCCGGCATCGCGTGCGAGCTCGGTGTTCGAGCCGCCCGGGTGGCACGCAACGGCGATGGTGGTGGAACCACTGGTCTCAAGACGGCGCTGCAGTTCGTAGATGAAGAACAGGTTGCTCACCTTGGTCATGCCATAGCGCAACCAACGGTGATAGCGGCGCTCGGCATCGAGGTCGTCGAAGTTGATGCGGCCCATGCGATGGCCTTGGCTGCTGACGGACACAACGCGTGCGTTTGGGGTTGCGTTGAGGCGATCGAGCAACAGGCCGGTAAGCGCAAAGTGGGCGAGGTGGTTGGTGCCGAACTGCATTTCGAAACCATCGACGGTGGTGCTCTTGGGCAGGGCCATCACGCCGGCGTTGTTGATGAGCACATCGAGGCGAGGCTCGGCATTGACAGTCTTGGCCGCAGCGTGAACCGAGGCAAGATCAGCAAGATCGAGCGGCACCACAACAAGATCGGCATTTGGTGCAGTAGCGCGGATGCGTTCGACTGCAGCGTTGGCCTTGGCCATATTGCGGCAACCGAGCAACACCCGAGCGCCGTGCTCGGCGAGGGCGCGAGCCGCTTCGAAACCGATACCGCTGTTGGCGCCGGTAATGAATACCGTCTTGCCGGTCTGATCGGGGATGTTCGCTTCGGTCCAATTAGTTCGGCTCATGGCGCGATCTTGTCACGCGGGCGGGGCAACGTAAATGGCCGGGAGTCGGTGAAGGTTATGGTCGACACCATGAGCACTTTCACACCTGTGGGCGAACCCGGCAGCGAGGCCGCTAACAAAGCAATCATTGAGCAACTCTGGGAGCGTCTCGGGCAACGTGATTTCGATGGCGTTGGCGCGTTGTTTAGCGCAACCGGCGTCTACAACGATGTCCCGCTTGTGGGCGGCGATCCCGGTGCGATTGGTCCGGTTGAGGTGGCGTCACGACTTCGCCTCGGCCTGGATCCGCTCGAGAACTACATCTTGCAGGCCGGCCCCATGTTGGCGCAGGGCGATGTGGTGATCACCGAGCATTCTGAAGAGTGGTTTTGGCATACCGGCGAGCATCACCTCGTGCGTTTCTGCAGCGTTCACGAGGTGCGCAACGGATTCATCGAACGGTGGTGGGATTACGTTGACATCGGCCAATTGATGGCGGCAGCGCCCGCTTGGTGGCTCGAACACATCATGAAGGGCTATAAGTAACGCTCCGTCTAGAGGCACATCCGACAGTTTCTGACACACTGTCAGATATGAGTGTTGTCGCCGATCCGCACGTCTTGGGAGCTACCCGATTTCCGCGCGATCTCACCCGTCGCATTGTGCAGCGCATGGCCGAGAACTCACTCGACACCGCGCCCCACGCGATGACCGAACCCGCCTCAATCTTTACCGACCCGGTGCAATTCGGACGTGAGCGTGAGTTGTTCTTTCGTCACGGCGCGCACGTGGTTGGTTGGGAAGGCGAGCTGGTTGGCCCCAACACGTTTGTCACCAAAAACGTTGCTGGCGTGCCGGTGCTCATCACCCGCGATGGCGATGGTCAGTTGCTCGCCTTCCTCAATGCTTGCACGCATCGCGGCGCACAGGTGGCCACTGGTTGCGGCGAGGCTCGCCGGCTTACGTGCCCGTATCACGCGTGGTCGTTCGACATCGGGGGCGAACTCGTTGGTCAGCCAGAGGCGTGGGGCTTCGACGAGATCGATCGGACCACGCTCAAGCTGCAGCAGTTACCTATCGCAAGCATTGCCGGCTTGTTGGTTGTTGGCCTGTCCGACGATGTCGATCCGGTAGCCGCCTACGCCGACATCGCTGCGCACCTCGAGGGCTATGGATACGCCACTCATGAGGTTGTGGCAAGTCACTCGTGGACACTGCAGGCCAACTGGAAAATCGCCTTCGATGTCAACCTCGAGGCGTATCACATTGCTTCGTTGCACCGCGAGACGCTGAACCCATTGGTCATGAACAACGCTGTGCACGACACGTTTGGTCGGCATGCGCGTTGGGCATTTCCTACCCGTGCCGCAGCCGTCATGGTCGACCTCCCCGAGGCCGAATGGCCAGAACCCGCTCTCGTTACTGTGGTACACACGTTCTTTCCATCGTGTGTGTTGCTCGAGACGCCGGTGAGCTGTCAGATGTTTCGCATTTACCCGGGTCGACACGCGGGTGAGTGCACGGTCGAACTCACCGAGGCGAGCCTTCGCCCGGTGCAAAGCGACGAAGAGCGTGAGGCGCGCAAGCGTGGTGGCGACTTCGCCGCACTCATCGTGGGCACCGAGGATTTCCCGGTGGCCGAGCAATGCCAGCGCGGGGCCGAGGCGGGTCTGAACCGTTTCGTGTTCGGCAAAATCGAACCAATGTTGCAGCACTGGCACGCCACCTGGCGTTCAGCGCTCGAGAGCTAATTCACGAAAGGAACAGTCATGGTTATGTTGTCCTACAGCCGCGCGATTGCGGACAATGCGGCTCGTCAGCCCGATCGCATCGCGATCACCTGTGGCGACGAGTCGGTCACGTGGGCAGAGTTCGAGGCCCGCACCAATCGGTTGGCTCGCGCGTTCGCAGCCCTTGGTGTCACCGAAGGTTCGTTCGTCACCATTGGCCTACCGAACTCAATTGGGTTCTTCGAGGCATGCGTTGCCACGTGGAAACTTGGTGCCACACCTCAGCCAATTAGCTACCGCTTGCCCGACCGCGAGCGCCAAGCCATTGTCGAGCTGGCCGAGTCGTCGCTTGTGGTTGGTGCTGTGCCCGAGGCCCACCCCAATCGTCAGGTCGTACCCATCGGCTACGAGGCCGATCCATCGCTTGATGATTCGCAGCTCGAAGACATCATCGCCAAGCGCTGGAAGGCTCCAACATCGGGCGGCTCAACCGGTCGGCCAAAGCTCATCGTGGCCTCAGACCCGGGTGTCACCAACACCGAAGCGCCCGGCATGGGCCAGCGTCGCGATGGTGTGGCGTTCATCCCCGGACCGCTGTATCACAACGCCCCGTTTAGCTTTGCGGCAAGTGCCCTCATGCACGGCAACCACGTGGTGATCTTGGCCAAGTTTGAGGCCGAGGCAACACTCGCGGCCATCGACAAGCACGGTCCCGACTGGATGCTGTTGGTGCCAACGATGATGCAACGCATCACCCGCCTGCCCGACGAAGTGCGCGACCGCTACAACGTCGATTCGTTGCAGACCGTGTGGCATATGGCGTCGCCGTGCCCGCCATGGCTCAAAGAGGCGTGGTGCACATGGCTCGGTGGCGACAAGATCTTCGAGCTCTACGCCGGCACCGAGGCGCAGTCGGTCACCATCATTCGCGGCGACGAGTGGATGGCGCATCGTGGTTCGGTCGGCAAGGTTGTTGGCGGAGAGATGCGCATCCAAGACCCCGACACATATGCCGTGTTGCCAGCGGGCGAGATCGGCGAGGTGTTCATGCGCACCGGTAGCGATCGCAAGAGCTACGAATACATCGGTGCCGAGGCACGGGTGAGCCCCGATGGCTGGGAGAGCCTGGGCGACATGGGCTACATGGATGAAGACGGTTACCTGTATCTCGCCGACCGCCGCAGCGACATGATCTTGTCGGGTGGCGCAAACATCTATCCGGCCGAAATCGAGTCGGCCATCGACGAGCACCCCAGCGTGATTTCGTGTGCAGCGATTGGTTTGCCCGACGAAGATCTCGGCAACCGCATCCACGCAGTGGTTCAGGTCAGTGCACCCATTACAGCCGATGAGATGAGCAAGTTTCTTGCCGATCGTCTCGTGCGCTACAAGATTCCGCGCACCTACGATTTCGTCGACTTTGTGGTTCGCGACGACGCCGGCAAGGTGCGCCGCAGCGCCTTGCGCGACGAGCGCAGCTAGGGCCGTGACCGGGATCGTCGCGGGGGTCGCGTCCACCATTTGATCTGTTGGATCTGTTTTCATTGGTGGATGGCTGAACGTGTGCAGGTTCGAGACCTCACGCCGGCGACATGTCCACGACGCACAGCGCCTGCAGAACAAGACTCCCAGCGAACCCGCTCCAGAAAACGATTAACAATCTGATCAAGCGTGTGAAGCGGACAGCCTCCACCCCCTGCTAAGTTTGGGTTGGGCCGTGCTCTCTCTAGCGAGTACAGCAGTCGACTCCGCAACTGCGAAGAGGGGACATGCATTGGGCGCTGACGGACTGCAGGGAAAGCGTCAAGGGGTCAGCGGTGCCGTCAGCCGCCATGGCGTGATTGCCGTTTTATAGCAATGTCGTGCAGCCTTGACCCCAGTAGCCGTTCGGGGCCAAGGGCAAAAGTTGGCGCGTTGTTGGCGTTGGGTATCTTGTTGTCAACGTTTGCTCCAAGCTCGGCGTTTGCCGGGTCGGGCACACCGGTCGATCCGTGGCTGACACTAAACATCCACTATTTGTGGTCAAACAACAGCGGACCGTCCAACACCTTCCAGGACATCAAGGCGCAAAGTGAGCATGCAAGCTACGTCGAGTTCTGGGCCTACAACGCGACGCTGACTTCAGGGTCTCAGTACCTGGGAATGCAGACTCAGGGCACGTTAAAGGGCGCTCGGAATGGCGAAGTAGTGTCCAAGAGCGTGCACTTCTCGATGTTTGGGAATGGGCAGCCGATTTTCAACTTGGAGCCCACGTACTGTTCGGCCGGAGCCGACAGACTTCCCGGCCTCTCGTGTGCGAAGTCTTTCGGGTGGGGCGTCAACACCACCTACCGCTTTACGATCAACTACTACTACGGCATTACGACGCCCGGCTGGTGTACGCCGGGGCTTCCTTCGTGCACGGTGGCCCAAGGGTTAGTCGCGGGAACTCAGATCGCCGCGTTCTCGTATTACTCGCTCGCCTATGGGACAACTCAAGGAGCGTCTTCGTTCTTGGAGATCCCGCTCGCTACGGGCGGAACGTGCGCCGCGCCAACTCCGTCAGGTGAGTTCATTGTTCCGTTCAAGACGATCGGAGGAAACCTCGTACCCGTAACAACCGTGACGGGCTTCGACCGCCCGACTGAATACCCGCAGACGTGTGCGCGAACCTACAACCAGTGGGTTGCCACCTACATGCACTATTGATAGAGGCAACGATGAAACGAATTGGGACTGCTTGGCTTGTAGCGTGCGCATTGTTTGGCACGGGGTGTGGATCACAGCCCTCCAGTGTTGACACCTTCGACTCTGGCGGGAAAAATCCGCCAATCAGTCTGTCTTCTCGCACCGACCCACCGGCTCTGACGTCCGGGTTCGTGCTGACTTCATCTGATTTCGTACCGGTTGCTGTCGCAACGAATCGCGGTTGGCCCGACGTTGCTGAGGGCATCGTGATCGAAGTGTTCCGCGACCCCGCCGGGGGAATCCTGACGATCGTGGATGAGCGAATCTCGAGTGACGCCAGCACTGAGGTTGTCGGCGCTACCGACCCGTCGTCCGAGCACAGTCAAGCAGTCGTTGTTACCAACACCCGGCAAGTAACGGTCACCTTGTCGGGAGTGCTACACGCCCGAGCGGTGCGTGACGACATTACTGACGCACTAGCGAAGGCATCGGGTGACTTGAATGTCGATGCCGTCGTGCGCGAAGTTGCAGCGCAATTCGATCTCCAAGATCGCAACTCGCCCGGCGGGGTCGGTGTTGGCTACTCGACCACGTACTCCGACGGCGCAATTGATATCACCCTGGTGGTGAACCCGGCGGCGAATTCAACCGAGGTTCAGGCAAATGATGTGCTGTCAGCGCGTACGTTCATCCAACGTCGAGGCAAGATGGAGTTCGTGGTTGAGCCTGCTGTCGCGGGCGATCCTCAGCAGATTCGGTGGATCGAGAATGGGTACGTGGTGAGTCTCATCGGTCCTCCCGACCTAGTGGAGGCTCTCCGGGATGATGTTCGTAGCATTTCGAAAGACCCAGTTGTGGCTATTCGTCAGTTGATCGAAACGAACTTGAGGTCGACCCCGCTCATCGACTCCGCCCGGATCCTTGGCAGAACAATCGAGCGCCACGTCGGTGGACGTGGCACCGCCGGAGCAGTGTGCGTTATCGACAGCGCCGGTGCCGTGGGATGTGCGCCGTACACGCTGGTCGGCAGTATCACTTCGTTGCTTGTTGGTTCCACGTGGACACTTGTCGCAATCGTGCCATCGGAGAAGCCGACCACCCACTTCGAAACGGCCCCTGCAATTCGATTCGATTCCGTGGTGCTCAACCGGTTTGATTGGTCGTTGGGTCTGCCCGATGGCGACGCCAAGTCGATCTCGGTGTCGTTCGGGACTGAGGGGATCGCCAACGACTTTGCCGCAACATTGAGTAGGCCCGATTGACCATCGGTGACTGTCTGAGAGATCAGTCCGTTCGTCTGAGTACGCCGCAGGCGTACTCGTCGGCGCACGCGACCATATCGTCCTTGAACTGAATCGGCCGGTCGGGCCGATTCAAGTTAGGCAATCGCACCGGCGCTGCGCAGGTTGGCCAACTCGGTTTCGCTGAGACCAAGTTCGGCCGCCAGCACGGCGTCGGTGTGCTCGCCCAACCACGGCACTCGAGTTTCGGGTCCGTCGGCCACGGCGCTCATCTTCACCGGGTTGCCAGGCGAGATCACTGGCTCAGCTACACCGTCGGTGCGTGGCATGGCCACGAGCATGTTGCGCGCCGCCACGTGTGGGTCGTCGATCACCTGTTGCGCGCTGAGGCACGGACCGGCCGCAATGCCAGCAGACGACAACGCTTGGCAGGCTTCGATGTTGGTCATGTGTGCCGCCCATTCGCCCACGCCAGCGCGAATGACATCGATGTGTTCGCGCCAGCCGGCACGAGTGGCGAAGCGCGCATCGGTCACCCAATCGGCGTGCCCAACAAGGTTGGCGAGACGTTCGAACTCATGCTCGCGGCCCACCTGGATGATGAACCAGCCGTCGCCGCTGGGGAATCCGTCGAGTACCAACTTCAAGCCTTGGCCAGGCTCGGGGCGCTCGCCCATGCTCCAGTAGTTCACCACTACGTCGGCGAACGAAACCATTGCGTCGAACATCGCGATGTCTACGTATTGGCCGATGCCGGTGTTGTCGCGATGACGCAACGCAGCGAGCACGCCGATGACCCCAAACAGCGCAGTGCCGATGTCGCCGAGCGCGCCCACGGGACTCACTGCTGGCGGCTGGCCGGGCTGACGTTTCCATTCGTAGAGTCCGCTCATTGCTTCGGCCACGCCTGCGTATGCGGGCCAGCCGTCGTATGGGGTCTCGACGGTGTTGCCGAAGCCACTGATTGACAGGTACACGGCGGCACGGTGAACGGCGCGGATGTCGTCGTAGCCAAGTCCCATGCGGCCCAAGGTGCCGCCCTTGAAGTTTTCGGCGATGACATCGAAGCGGGGAGCCAGCGCCAGAATCAGGTCGCGGCCAGCGGGGTTCTTGAGGTCGACGCAGATCGATTGCTTCGAGAGGTTGTTGCGCAAGAACGTGGCGCCAACATTGCGACCCTGCGGGTCTTTCATTGCAGGCAACGAGCCGCGGCCCAAGTCGCCGCCGGTTGGATGCTCGACCTTGATGACCGTTGCGCCGAGTCGGCTGAGCAACTGCGTTGCATAGGGGAGGGCCTGCATCTGCTCGAGGGCAAGGATGCGCACGCCATCGAGTGGCTTGCCGTTTGCGAGTGCTTCGATGTTGCCGATGTCGCCAAGGTTCACGGCGCAACAGTATCTGGCGGGGCGGTTTGCAGGTGCTGTCAGCGACCGCCAGAAACATCGACGAACGCGCCGGTGGTGTAGCTCGATGCGTCGCTGCACAGCCACAGCACTGCGGCCGCAACTTCTTCGACCGTGCCCGATCGCTGCATCGGCACCATTGGGCGAACGCGCTCGACGCGACCCGGCGAGGCATGCTCGTTGAAGTCGGTTTCGATGAGCCCGGGACGCACCGCGTTCACGCGGATGCTAACCGCCGCTACCTCTTTGGCGAGGCCCGTGGTCATTGATTCGAGCGCACCTTTCGATGCGGCGTAGTGCACCCACTCACCGCTGCCGCCGAGCACGGCCGCTTTCGACGAGATGTTCACGATGCAGCCGCCTCGGCCACCGTTGGCCGTTGACATATGGCGAACTGCCTCGCGGGCATAGAGGAACGGTGCCGAGATGTTCACTGCCCAGAGGCGCTCGAGCATCTCGCCGGTGACGGTGTCGATGGTTCCGTATGAGCCAGCGATGCCAGCGTTGTTGACGAGCGCGTCGACACGGCCGTAGGTCTCGACCACTTCGGCGAACGCAGCGACCACGGCTGCTTCGTCGCCAGCATCGGAGCGAATGGCAAGGTCTACTGACCCTTCGGTCACGAGTTTGTCGGCCGCTACATCGCTGGTTTCAAACGTGATTGCAACGGTGTATCCGGCTTGCGAAGCGGCTCTGGCGATAGCGGCGCCGATGCCGCGGGTTCCGCCGGTGATGAGCATGACAGGGTTCATAAGGTGTCCGTTTCGTTGTGTGCGCTACGAAGGCTCGCCGACGCGCAGCACTTGGGCGGTGATGGTGATGCGATGGCCGAAACCGAGTCGCTCGTACACGCGAATTGCCGCAGAGTTGTCGACGACTGCATGCAAGAAGGGCCGTTGGCCGTTGGTGATCAGACTCGACGCGAGATGATGAACCAGTGCCGCTGCGTATCCGCGTCCGCGAGCATCGGGGTGCGTGCACACGGCGCTGATCTCGGTGGCATCGCCAACGTGCATGCGGTGTCCGGCCATGGCGACCAGTTGGTCACCGTGGCGAATGCCGATGTAGTCGCCGAGCACGTGAGTGCGCTCAAAGAACGGACCCGGCTCGGTGAGTTTCACGAGCGCAAGCATGTCGGCAACGTCGTTGTCGCCCAGGGTGATGATGTCGTTGGTCGCCGTGTTTGAGTTGTCGAGTGGAGCAAGGCGATCGCACACCATCTGCGCGGCCTCGCCGGTGTAGATCGAGGTGCATCCCGCTGGTACGTCGACCGGTGCGGCATTGAACAGCAGTGCCATCTCGCCTGGAGCAAGGATGTCGGTGATGGCCGCAACGCCAATGCCAGCGGGGTCTGGGAACCCGGCGAACAGCGCCACAGTGGGATCGAACCGCAGCGCCGCGGCGGTGCCGGTGGCGAGATGGGCTTGATGGCCCGCGAGCGCATACCAGGCCGGGTTGTCGAGTTGGTCAGCCACGATCGGGTCGAGCAGCTTGCGGGCCGCTCAGCTTGTCCCACACCATCTCGGGCGCCGATTGGCCGCCCAGCAGCACGGCTGGATGCTGACGATCGACATGACCCATCACGTTGCGATACATGCTGTAGCCAATGAGCTCTTGCAGGCGAGTGGGAAACGTGGCGACTAACGCGGGAGCGAGGCCGAGCATCAGGTTCTGTTGCTGGCGGCACCAGCCGGCCACGTATTGCACGCTCATGCCAAAGCGACGCTGGTCAGTCACGTTGGCACCGCCGCCGTGCCATGTGCTGGCGTGCAACACCACAACACCGCCTTTGGGCATCTCGGCAGCGATGGATTCGTGAGCCTGGCCGGGCTTGAGCACGTTGGGCCATTTGTGTGAACCCGCAACGATGCGGGTGGCGCCGTTCTCTTCGCGGAACTCGCTGAGCGCCCACAACGTGGTGACCATCGTGGCGGGGTGCGGCCGGGGGAGCGTGATCATGCCGTCGTCGGCGTGCAGCAGCTGCGGTGTTTCGTCGGGTCCGATGTTCATACTGGTGATACCGCTGAGCAGCAGGCCAGTGTCGAGCACCGCTTCGACAACCGGAAGCACGCGAGGGTGGATTGCGGCATCACCGAACAGCGGGCTCTTGGTGAGCACGTTGAAGATGCGCTTGGTGTGAAAGCCCTCGAAATCGTTCACTCCGTCGGCGATCTTGAAGTCGTGCTCAATGCGCTTGATTTCGTCGATGAGCGCATCACAAAAATCGTGATCGATGGCGTCGGGGATAATCGCGTAGCCCTGCTCTTCGATCGTGGCGGCGAGTGCCGCGGGATCGATTGATGAGGGTTCGTTGGCGGTAACAGTCACGGCGTCAACCTTACGCAGACACGACATGCAAAGTGAGCGGTGGGCGTGCTGGTGCCTCGGGTACGTGGGTGGCCCATCCGAGGTACATCACGTTGATGATTCGGGTGTCAGCGTCGAAGCCACACAACTCGAGCACTCGTGGCGAGTCGATGAGTGGGGCAGTTCCCCAATAGGTGGCCACGCCCAAGGCGGTGGCTCCGAGCATCATGTTCTGAATACCCGCCGCAACCGCATCGCGGTTTTCGTCGTGGGTGCTTTGCTTGGCATCGGCGATGCATCCGATCACCAGCACTGCCGGCGTGCGCATGTACTTGGTGAGTGTCTTCGTGCGTTTGGTCTCGTCCCCGAAATCGCGATCGATCATGTCGGCGGCAAACGCTTGACCCAGACGGGCGCGACCATCGCCGGTGAACAGCGCAAAGCGGGATGGCCACGTGCGCTTGTGGTTCGGCGCCCACAGTGCCAACTCACAGAGTTGCTCAATGAGGGCAACCGGCACGTCGCGTTCCGCGTCGACCAGCATGTTGGTGCGCCGGGCGCGGATGAGTTCGGCGAGTGAATCGAATGGCACTGACATGGGTGCAGCATGTCGGCTGTGGCGAGCGGTTCCAACAACGTGCAGGTTGACCGCAAGCGCCGGTGCCGCAGTGGGGGGACCGTTTCGGTGGGTGCATTAGATTCGCACTGTGACTGCACCAGTAAACGACGACGCGACAACCGACTCCACCGCCCCGTATTTCGGGTTCGGTGGGCGTATCGGTACAACGATGGCGGGCTCTCAAAACGAGTGGCTAGCCGCGGTTACTGCGCCGGCGGGTTCGCCAAATATTGTGTTCGTGTTGGTCGACGATGTGGGCTTCGGCGACCTCGGTTGCTTCGGCAGCGAGATCAACACGCCCAACCTCGACCGGCTCGCCAGCGAGGGTGTGCGCTTCACCAACTTTCATGTGAATCCAATGTGCTCGCCAACGCGCGCTTCGCTGCTCACCGGTGTGAATTGCCATGCTGCGGGCATGGGTCATATCGCCCAAGACGATCCCGGCTTTCCGGGCTACCGCGCCGAGATCGCCGACAACGTGTCGACCGCTGCAGAGATTCTTCGCGCTGCGGGCTACGCCACGTTGATGGTGGGCAAGTGGCACCTGTGCCGCGACAACGACATGGGCGCAGGCGGGCCGCAACATGGGTGGCCGTGCCAGCGCGGTTTCGATCGGTTCTACGGAATCCTTGAGGCGTTTACCAACCTGCATCAGCCCCATCGCCTCATCGAAGACAACCATGTGGTCGAGGTGAACGAGTGGCCCGAGGGCTACTTCCTCACCGACGATCTCACCGACAAAGCCATCCGCATGATCCGCGAGCGCGGCGCATCGCGGCCGGGTCAACCGTTCTTTTTGTACATGGCGCATCCCGCGGCTCATGCGCCGTTGCTGGCGAAGGCCGAAGACATCGAGCGCTACTGCGATACCTACAACGGCGGATGGGACCTCACCCGCGCTCAGCGTTTGGCTCGTCAGATCGAGTTGGGCATTGTGCCTGCCGGAACTCCGCTGCCACCGCGCAACAACGAGCCCGGCGACGAAGTGAAGGCATGGGACGACCTCACCGACGACGAGCGCACGCTGTATGCCCGCTACATGGCCGTGTACGCCGCGATGGTCGACGAAATCGACCAGAGCGTCGGTCGACTGCGATTGGCGCTTGAGGAGACCGGCGAGTGGGAGAACACCATCGTGGTGTTCCTGTCCGACAATGGCGCGAGTCGCGAGGGTGAGTCCACCGGCACCACCAACTATTTCGGTCACCTCGGCGTGGGCGATGCCAAGAACACCGTTGCGCTCGACCTTGCTCGTTTCGACGAGATCGGCGGGCCCACCACGATGCCGCATTACCCACGCGGGTGGGCGATGGCCAGCAACACGCCATTTCGGATGTATAAGCGCAACACTCACGCTGGCGGCCACCAGGTTCCGTGTCTGTGGAGCTGGCCCAAGGGTCTCAGCGAGGTCGCTGGGGGTATCCGCACGCAGTACGGCCATTGCATCGACGTGTTACCTACGGTGTTGGCGCTTGCGGGCATCTCTACTCCCACGCATCGCAACGGCAAGATCGTGAAGCCAATGAACGGCGCAAGCTTGGCGCCCGTGCTGCACGATGCGCATCACGGCGAAGTTCGCGAAGAGCAGTACTACGAACTCGAAGGCCATCGCGGCTTCTATCGCGATGGGTGGGAGGTCGTGACTAACCGTCGTCCGCGTACCAAGTTCACCGACGCCGACTGGGAGCTATACAACCTGCGCACCGACCCCGTCGAGGTCAACAACCTTGCGGCCGATCAGCCCGATCGTGTGGCCGAACTTGCTGCCGCATTCCATCAGGCAGCGCTCGCGAATCAGGTGTATCCCATGGACGAGGGCTCGGGTTGGCGTTGGATCGTGCGCCCCGAAAAGGATGCGGTCTTCCACGAGCCAGTAACCATTTGGCCAGGCACCCCAACGCTCGAACGTATTCGCAGCGGCGTGCTGGTGTGGCAGCGCACGTGTGTCATCACCGCCGACATCACGATGTCTGCAGGTGATCGTGGCGTGCTCGTTGCTCATGGCGATCAAGGCGGCGGCTACGCGGTCGAGATCGATGGCGGCGAGGTCTGGTTCGTACACAACGACGGCCACGGCACAACCACGCGTACCGCCGCGGGCGCGGTGACTGCGGGTCGGCATCGCATCGACCTCACGCTTGGCGCACCCGGTGGGGGTCGTTGGATCGTGGCGCTTGCAGTCGATGGTGAGACCCGTTTCAGCGACGTCGAGCGGGCGATGCTGTGGCCGATGGCGCCGTTCTCGGGCATTGACATAGGTATCGACCGCGGTTCGCCGGTCGACTGGCAGCGCTACCTATCCAACGGTTCGTTCGCGTTCAGCGGCTCGGTGCACTCGGTGCATTACGAGCCAGGCGAGCTTGGTCCCGACGCCAGCGCGCGCTTCGTCGACCTCGCCCGCGACCTAGGCGCCCGCTACGAGTAGTGCTCACTCCCAGCCGTCAGCGACTCACCAATCCGCTCAATCCCAGCTTTGTTGAAGACTTTTGGTCGACCCTCAACCAATTGTCTTCAACAAACGCTTTGTTGGAGCAAACAGTGTGGGTGGCGGGTGCGGTCGGTGGGGTGGCGGATGCGGTCGGTGGGTGGCGCGCCGGGCGGGTTAGTGGGCGGAGCGGACGAGGCGGCCGGGGCGGGCGCCGGTGTCGGCGCCGTTGCGACGGGTGATCTCGCCGTTGACGATGGTGGCCACATAGCCATGCGCGGCCTGCATCAGACGTCGGCCGCCCGCAGGCAGGTCGTCGACCGCGCGTGGGTACTCGAGGTCGAGTGTGTCCATGTCGATGATGTTGATGTCGGCGCGCAGGCCCACAGCGAGAGTGCCGCGATCGTGGAAGCCGACCACCTCGGCGGTGTCGTGGGTTTGACACTTGACGGCCTGCTCGAGCGTTAGCTTGAGGCCCTCACGATCTCGGGCCCAGTGGCTGAGCACATAGGTGGGGATCGAGGCGTCGCAGATCATTCGGCAATGAGCGCCGCCGTCGCTGAGGCCCGACACCGTGGCAGGGTGCTGCAACATTTCGTAGATGGCGTCTTGTGTGCCGCCTACGTAGTTGAAGAACGGAAGCATCAAGAATGCATTGCCGTCGGCGGTGTTGAGTAGGTCATAGGCCATCTCGAGCGGATCGACTCCGTGTGTGGCGGCCAACGCGGCCACGGTGTTGTCGGCTGATGGTTCGTAGTTAGGCGTGTCGCCCATCGAGTAGATCTTGTCGAGCATGAGCTGCAAGAACGGACCGAGGCCATCGAACTGAATCGACTCGTCGCTAGGTAGATCGGTTTCGGCCAGCACGGCAGCCTTGACCTCGGGCTTACGCAGTTCGGCGCGCAATGCTTCGCCATCGAGGCGACTCACGAGGTCGACCACCGTTGGGCGCTTGGTGAATGGGTTGTTGTTCGCCCAGCCGATCATCATGCCAAAGGGGCGTGCCGCAATCTGTGGGCGCATGTTGCCGCCAGCAGCATTGGTGGCATCGACCTTGTCGAGCGCGAGGCGCCATGAGTCGGGGTTGCGCTCGTTCTGCAGCATCGCGAACGTGACGGGCAGGCCTGTGCGCAGCGCAATACGGCTGAGCAGATCGACTTCGCCGAGGAAGACTTCGGCCTCGAATTCAAGACCTTGTGGAGCGATTTCGAACAGGCCGCCACCGGCATCGCACACGCCATCGGCGAGTCCGTTGAGTTCGTCTTCGGCGGCAAATGTTCCGGGCACGGGCTCGCCATCGCGGGCTTTGTGATTCAGGGTGCGGCTCGACGAGAAACCAATGGCGCCTGCGACGATGGCTTCGGTAACGAGTTGCTTCATGCCGGCAATGTCTTCGGGGCTTGCGGGCTCGTTGCGCGCACCGCGGTCGCCCATGACATAGGCGCGAATCGGGCCGTGGCCGACGTAGGTGGCGATGTCGATTGCGTAGGTGCGTGAGTCGAGCACATCGAGATACTCGGGAAAGCTTTCCCAACCCCAGCTGATGCCTTCGTGAAGGGCCGTGCCGGGGATGTCTTCGACACCTTCCATGAGTTGCACGAGCCACTCTTCTTTGCCGGGTCGCACAGGAGCGAAGCCCACGCCGCAGTTGCCGGCAACGACCGTGGTGACGCCGTGACCGCTAGATGGCTCAAGCAGGTCGTCCCACGTGGCTTGGCCGTCGTAGTGCGTATGGATGTCGACGAAGCCTGGTGTGACCACCAGACCAGTGGCGTCGAGCACTTCGCTGGCCTCGCCGAGATCGTTGCCGATTGCGGTGATGCGACCGTTGTTGATGGCGATGTCTGCGGTGAATCGCGGTGCGCCGGTGCCGTCGACGATTGTGCCGCCGCGGATAATGAGATCGTGCATTGAAGCCCCTTGGTATGCCTTCAACGCAATCTAACGCAGAGTCTGAAACTTGTCAGGAGCGCGCACGAATCTACGTGTGCGGTGTGCGAATCATTCCCCACATGTGTGGCCCGTTGAGCGGAACATCCCATTCGCTGCGCACCGTGAAACCAAGGTGACCGTAGTAGGCCACATTTGATGCGGTCTCGGTTTCGAGGAAAAGCGGAAGGCCTTCGCGGTCGCAGATTTCGGCGATGGGCGAGATCATCAGCGCGCCGAGACCCTGCCGTTGCCAATGCGGATGCGTTGCCAACAAGTTGAGATACCAGTGCGGCTCGGGTGGCGTGTGCTCCTGGAAACATCCGCCGAGAGCAATGAATTTCTCGATTCGCTCAGCCGGATGCGATGGCGAATTTGGTTCGGGAACTGTGCCGAGATCGGGACGCCCGGGTGGGATAAATGCCGCCACGGCAACGCTGTCGTCGGTGGTGAATGTCTGGTCGTAGGCCAGCCATCGCCAGAACAAAAAGCGCACCGCCGCGCCGTTACCTTCGAAGAACTCGGTGTCGTCTGGGAACAGCCAACGCATTACCGGGTCGTCGGCGAACGCGTGAACCATGGTGCGGCACAGCCGTGGCAGATCTTGTGATGTTGCCTTGCGAACGACGCTCACAATGCGGCGACTAGAGACGTTCGATGATGGTGACGTTGGCCTGGCCGCCACCCTCGCACATCGTCTGCAAGCCGAAGCGGCCGCCCGTGCGCTCGAGTTCGGCGAGCAAGGTGGTCATCAGTCGTGCGCCAGTAGCGCCCAGTGGGTGTCCGAGGGCAATTGCACCACCGTTCACGTTGACCTTGTTGTAGTCGAAACCGGTCTCTTTGAGCCATGCCAGAACTACCGGTGCGAATGCCTCGTTGATCTCGACCAGATCGATGTCATCAGGGGTGAGTCCGGTCTTAGCCAGCGCGCGCTTGGTGGCTGGGATGGGGGCCGACAACATCATGATCGGGTCGTCGGCCAAGACGCTGATGTGGTGGATTCGAGCGCGTGGGATGAGGCCGTGATCTTTGATGGCTTGCTCGCTGGCGATGAGTAGCGAAGCCGATGCATCGCTGAGCTGGCTGGCGCATGCAGCGGTGATGCGACCGTCGGGTGTGAGCGTTGGCAGCGAACGGATCTTGTCCCAGTTGGGCTCGCGAGGACCTTCGTCGAAGGTGAGGCCGTTGAGCGGGGCGATCTGACCATCGAAGCGGCCTTCCTCGCGGGCGCGCAGGGCACGCAGGTGTGAGTTGACGGCGAACTCTTCCATCTCTTCGCGCGTGATGTTCCACTTCTTGACCATCATCTCGGCGCCGACGAACTGGTTGACTTCGCCATTGCCGTAGCGACTGGTCCAGCCGGTTGATCCGGTGAACGGATCGTCGAAACCAAGCGCCTGTCCGGCGGTCATGGCCGACGAGATCGGGATCATGCTCATGTTCTGAACGCCACCGGCGACCACGAGATCCATGGTGCCACTCATCACGGCTTGCGCTGCGAAGTGCACGGCCTGCTGGGCTGAGCCGCACTGGCGGTCGATGGTGGTGCCGGGCACATGCTCGGGCAACCCAGCGGTGAGCCATGCGGTGCGGGCAATGCAGCCGGCCTGTGGCCCGATGGAGTCGACGTTGCCGAAGATGCAGTCGTCAACGGCGCCGGGGTCTACGCCGGTGCGTTCGATGAGCGCCTTGATGCTGTGCGCGCCGAGGTCGGCGGGGTGCACGGTGCTGAGAGCGCCACCACGGCGGCCAACAGGGGTACGGACGGCATCGACAATGAAGGCTTCAGGCATGCCTGCACGATACGCCGTCGTGGGGCGTGAGCCAGATTCGTGGCGAATCAGCCGCGTGCTTCGGCCTCTTTGGCGAGATTGCGAGCGGTGGTCAGCAAGAAGCGATGAAGCATGAATCGAGTTGCCGCGCCGGTGAGTGGTTGCTTGCGATGAAACGTGCTGTGCCACGCAATCGAGCAGCCGGTGCCTGCCTCATTCGGCGTGATGGTGACATCGGCGCGGTAATCGCGAACGGGAATACCCGAGTGCAAGATGTACGCAAAGTGCGTGGGTGCTTCGTAGGCCACCACTTCTTCGCGGCTACCAAATGGGCCAGTCTTGAAACGTCGGATCGCCCCCACGCCATCGGGCGCTGGCGTGCCTTCTCGTTCGAGGTACGCAGTTTTCGCGGCGGTCCATTTCGACCATCCGACTGCATCGCGCAACACATCGAACGCCACCTCGGCTGGAGCCGAGCATGGCACTGACAGATCGATGACGTGCAGCTTCATCGGCACAACTAGCGAGCGACGATGACTGAGCTGCCGTGTCCGAACAAGCCTTGGTTGGCTGTGATGCCCACGCGGGCGCCCTCGACCTGGCGACCGGTGGCTTGGCCGCGGAGTTGCCAAACAAGTTCGCACACCTGCGAAATTGCTTGCGCGGGAATTGCTTCGCCGAAGCAGGCGAGGCCGCCGCTGGCGTTGACCGGAACACGACCACCAATCGTGGTGACGCCAGATCGCAGCAGACCCTCGGCTTCGCCTTCGGCACACAGACCGATGTGTTCGTACCAGTCGAGTTCGAGCGCAGTAGAGAGGTCGTAGACCTCGGCGAGGTCGATGTCTTCGGGGCCGATGCCGGCCTGCTCGTAGGCAGCGAACGCAATGGTGTCTTTCCATTTACGTGCTGGTGCGGGCACCACGGCGGTGGAGTCGCTAGCGATGTCGGGAAGTTCGAGCACGCTCTGCGGATATGTAGGAGCCACGGTGCCTACGGCCTTGACGCGGCACAAGCCATCGGTGTTACCGAGGTGCTTGCGAGCGAAGTCCATACTGCACACCACCATGGCTGCAGCACCATCGCTGGTGGCGCAGATGTCGAGCAGGCGCAACGGGTCGCTGACGATGGGGCTGTTCAATACGTCGGCGATCACGTTCTCTTTGCGGAAGCGTGCGTTGGGGTTGTTCAGACCGTGACGGCTGTTCTTCACCTTTACCTGAGCGAAGTCTTCGGCCGTGGCGCCGTACATGTCCATGCGACGGCGAGCGAACAGCGCGAAGTACACCGGGTTCGTTGCGCCAAGCACGTGGAAGCGCTGCCAGTCAGGGTCGTGCTTGCGGTCGCCGCCACCCACCGGAGCAAAGAATCCCTTAGGAGTGGTATCGGCGCCGATGACCAGAGCCACATCGCAGAAGCCAGCGAGGATCTGGGCGCGAGCCGAATCGAGTGCCATTGCGCCCGAGGCGCACGCTGCGTAACTGCTGCTGACGCGAGCGCCGTTCCAGCCGAGCTTTTGGGCGAACGTGGCGCCCGCTACGAAACCGGGGTAGCCATTGCGAATGGTGTCGGCGCCAGCGACGTACTGGATGTCTTTCCACTGAACCTGTGCATCGGCGAGCGCAGCGCGCGCAGCGACCATTCCATATTCGGTGAAGTCGTGGCCCCACTTGCCCCATGGGTGCATGCCCACGCCAAGAATCGCGATGTCGCGGTCGTTGCTCATTGCGCTGCCTCGGAGCCCGGGGTGGCAGGTGCCCACACGTAGACCATGTATTCGTGGTCGGCGTCGCGGTGCGATACGTCGAGTTCGAGTTGCATTTCCATACCGACCTTGAGGTCGACGGCGCGAACGCCGGTGGCCACACGGCCGAGCACGACGAGGCCTTCGGCGGCGAGCTCAACAGCGGCCAGTGCGTATGGCTCGTATGGCTCGGCGGCTACATAGGGCAACGGTGGCGCGTAGCAATTCTCGGTGTAACTCCAGATGCGACCAAAGCGCGACAACGGCGTTGGATCGAGCGTGATCGAGTCGCAGTTGGGGTTGGGGCAGTCGCTGCTGCGAGGAGGAAACACGAAGGTGCCGCATTGCGAGCACTTCGCGCCGATGAGTGTGGGCGCATCGATGTCGTCGGTGAACCAGCCATCGATGATCGGAACGCGGGAGAGGGTTTCTGACACGGCGTCAGATTACATGAACAAGGTCGGGAAAGACCTTGCTGACCTTCGCGGTCAGGTATTCGCCGTAGGTTCCGTCGAAGTCGAACACGCTGCGACCATCCCAACGCGCAGCATCGGCCTGCACTCGTTCGGCGTCGCCGGGCTCGGCAGCGAGCGGCAACGGCTGCGGGCGTGCGTGCCAACTGGGGTCGAAGAAGAACGGAAACGACAAGCGATCACGGCCACTTGTGTTACGCACGCGGTGCAACGTGGAGCGGTATCTGCCGCCGGTGATTCGCTCGAGCATGTCGCCGATGTTGCACACGAACGTGTTGGGGATGGGCTCGACTTCGACCCATCCGTCGCGACCCAGCACTTGAAGTCCGCCGCAGTTGTCTTGGGCTAACAGGGTCAGTAGTCCGTAGTCGGTGTGTTGAGCCACGCCCCAAGTGCCTGGGCCGTCGACTGGATATTGGAAGATGCGAAACAGCAACGTCGGGTCGCTGGTGAGGTGCTCTTGAAACCAATCGGCCGGCAGCCCGAGACCCAGCGCAATGCCAGACATCACGATGTGGCCGAGTTCGGTCATCGCATCAATCCATGCGAACACCGCTGGTGCAAGCGCGGGTAGTTGCAGAGGAAACAAGTTGCTGCCGTGCAGCGGAAGCTCTGCTTGAACGCGTGGGTCATCGGGGCCAAGTTGCTGACCAAAATAGATGCCCTCTTTGCGGTCGGGCACGCCGCTGGTTACTTCGCCGCCGAGAGGAAACCATCCTCGCCACGCGCGGCCACCGCGAGCCATAGAGATCTCGGCCTTGGCTGATTGCGGCAACGCAAAGAACTCGCGGGCAAGAGCATCGAGCGATTCGAACAACTCGTGATCCACTCCGTGCCCGCTGATACAGAAGAACCCTGTGTCTCGGCATGCAGCATCGATTGCGGCACCAACGGCAGTTACTGCCGACGGATCGCTGTGGTCGCGCAGCACCGAGATGTCGATCAGTGGGATCGACGCAGGAGTAGCGGTCACTTGACCTCGGTGGGATTGTGGGCGCGCTCCTCGAACGCGATGCGCCCACCGCCAGCGTGTGTGAGCGCAATGGCTGTGTCACCGCAGCGCAGGAAGGCGCGCTTGCCGTCTTTCACCACGACGTCGGCGGGGTGGGTGAACAACGGAGCATCGGCGCCGGCCATGTTGCCGGTGGCGTGATCCCACACCACCGAGTCGACCGCGTACGCGGGTGTGCCTGCCTGGTATGCCCGCACCATCTCGGACACTCCTGCCGGATCATCGGTAGCCGGTTCGGCGGCGAGGCTGATGTGCGTGATGCTGGGATCGGCATCCATCGTGGGTTTGCCGCCAGCCCTGTACCAAGCAACGACGGTTTTGCTGGCACCGTCGGGAGCGTAAAAGTCTTCTTCCCAACTCCACTTGCCGTTGCCTGCATAGGTGAGCAAGGTGAGGTTGCTGAACGAAAAGCGGGCATCGCCTCCGGTCGGATCGGGCATGTGGTTCCAGATGTTGAACGCCAAATACGGCGGCTGCAAGATGGCCCAATCGACCGAGAAGGTCATGCACGCTACGGACTCCATCTGACGCATGATCCACTCACGAATTTCGTCGGCGCCGTAGTACTTGCCGAGGCAGTGCTCGTAATAGGTGGCGTCGTCGGTGAACAGCGCAGCCCATGCTGGCCAATCGCGTCCGCGTGCGCCGAGGCGTTGGAATTCTTCCCAAGCGGCCTGCATGTCTTCGAGAGTGAATGAAGAAGTCATGGCCGAATGTTGCCACATTTGCGTGCCACAAACGAGCGTCGACGGTCGCACGGCGCATGTATCTGACGCAGCGTCAGATACGGTACGCATCCATGGATCTCACCGAGACCGCCGACGAACAAGCCTTCCGAGCCGAGGCCCGGGCGTGGCTCGAAGCCAACGTGCCGAGCGTCCCGCTACCAAGTTTCGACACCGCCGAAGGCTTCGAACTGCACCGGCAGTGGGAAGCCAAGCTCTACGAGGGTCGCTGGTCGGCTGTTAGTTGGCCTGTTGAGTACGGCGGACGTGACGCCGACTATGTGAAATGGCTGATCTTCGAAGAAGAGTATTGGCGCAGTGGCGCTCCCGGCCGAGTGAGCCAGAACGGCATTTTCTTGTTGGGCCCAACCATCATCGAGGTCGGCACGCCCGAGCAAAAGGCCCGCTTCTTGCCAGCGATGGCCAAGAGCGACGAGATCTGGGCTCAGGCCTGGAGCGAGCCTGATGCCGGCAGCGACATGGCCAGCATCCGCAGCAAAGCGGCGCTCAGCGACGACGGCAGCGAATGGATCATCAACGGCCAAAAGATCTGGGCCAGCCGCGCAGCGTGGGCCGACTGGTGCTTCGGAATTTTCCGCACCGATCCTGAGTCCTCGCGCCACAAGGGACTCACGTTCATCCTTATGCCGCTCGATACACCTGGCATCACCGTGCGACCCATTGCGCAGCTTGATGGCGACACGGGCTTCGCCGAGATCTTCTTCGACGATGTGCATGTGCCCATCGAGAACACGCTCGGCGGTGTGGGTAACGGCTGGGGTGTGGCGATGGCCACGGCTGGCTTTGAGCGTGGCGTCAGCTTGCGCAGTCCGGCGCGTTTCAACGTTGCCGTCGATCGTTTGATCAAACTCTGGATCAAGATTGGCGACCCCGACGACGACACCATGCGCGACGCGGTTACCGACCTGTGGATGCAGGCCGAGGGTTATCGACTGCACACCTATATGACCGTCACCAAGCTGCTTGAGGGCGGCCACATTGGTAGCGAGTCGAGCCTCAACAAGATCTTCTGGAGCGAGATGGATGTGCGTGCGCATGAGCTGGCGCTGCAACTGCTCGGGCCCGACGCCGAACGAATCGATGGTCCTCACGAACGCTGGGTTGATGGGTTCTTGTTCAGCCTCAGTGGCCCGCTGTATGCAGGCACCAACGAGATTCAGCGCAACATCATCGCTGACCGAGTACTGAATCTTCCGAGAGGCTGACCGCTATGAAATTCAGCTTCACCTCAGATCAACAGCAGTTCGCAGCAGGCCTGCGCGAGATGCTTGAGCGTGAATTCACTGCTGCGCATCTGCGCCATGTGTGGGAGACCGGTGCTGGTCACGACGCAGCGCTGTGGTCACGTTTGGCCGAGATGGGTGTGCTGTCGATGATGCTTCCCGAAGCCGATGGCGGCATGGGCGGCAGCTTCGTCGACACGATCTTGCTCATCGAAGAACTTGGTCGGGCGGCCGTGCCCGGACCCGTGTTTGAAACCATGACCGTTGGCGCGCTCGCTCTTGCGGGTACGCCATGGGCTGCTGGCGTTGCCGACGGTTCGGTTGCCGTAACGGCTGCGCTGATGGGCGAGCGCTATGTGCCGCACACGGCGGTTGCCGGTGTCGTGCTGCTCAGCGATCACGACTCAATCCGCGCGATTGAGACATCGCAGTTGCAGCTCACCGAGGTTGAAGGCATCGATCATGGCCGACAGTTGGTCACCTTTGCAGGCACCGAGACGGCGGGTGCTTTCGTAGGCAGCGATCGTGAGACCGCCACCGATGCGGGCTCGTTGGCCGCAGCCGCTTACTTGCTTGGACTGTCGTCGCGTATGCTCGCCATCGCAGGCGACTACGCCCGCGATCGTCGCCAGTTCGGTCAGCCGATTGGCTCGTTCCAGGCAGTGAAGCATCTCATGGCCGACGCATTGCTCAAGGTCGAGTTTGCTCGCCCCGCGGTGTATCGCGCGGCGTGGTCACATGCCACTGACTCCGACACCCGTGCCCGCGATGTGAGCATGGCGAAGTCGCTTGCCTCCGACGCGGCGCAGAAGGCTGCGCGCAGTGCGCTGCAGGTGCACGGTGCCATTGGTTACACGTGGGAATGCGATCTGCAGTTGTTCATGAAGAAGGCCTGGGCGTTGATGCCTGCGTGGGGCAGCGCCAGCTACCACCGTCGCCGCGTGAGCGACGCAGTGCTTGGCCCGCGCTAGAGCCCAGCGGGACCGGCCGTGCCTACGCAGTGGTGAGCGGTTTGGCCAAGCGCAGCGTTGACAGGGTGCTTGGTGCCGAGAGGCCACTGAGCGCGATCTCGAAGTCGGGCAACTCGTAGACCTCGCCGTCGTCGGTGATCATGATGAACCGATCGAACCCTGCCAAGAACGTGCGGTCGTGGCTCACCGCAATGACCGTGCCTTCGAAGCCCTCGAGCGCGCGCTCAAGCGCTTCGGATGACTCGATGTCGAGGTTGTCGGTTGGTTCGTCGAGCAGCAATACGTTGTGGCCGGCCAACTCGAGACCGAGGATTTCGAGTCGCGCCTTTTGTCCACCCGACAGCGTCTGGAACTCTTGGCGAGCGTTGTTCACAAGGCCATAGCGGGCGAGCGCGCCCATCGACTTCTGTTCGTCTACCAAGCGATCGCGAACGATGTCGATGCAGGTGCGACCTCGAAACTCGGGCCGATCGTTGACCTGGTTGAACATGCCGACCGAGGTGCGCGGCCCAAAGGTGATGGTTCCCGAAAGATCACTGTGGTTGCCGTTGAGCGCATTGAGCAGATGCGTCTTGCCGGTGCCGTTGGGGCCAATGAGCGCCAAGCGTTCGCCGAAGTGAATCTCATCGGAGAACGGCAAGAACAGATCGTTGACCATCACGTCTTCGAACTTCACAACGCGTCGTGCAGAGTCGCCGCCGCGGAACCGCACATAGATCTGTTGATCGGGCACCGGCGGCGGGGGAGGCCCAGCCTTGACGAACTTCTCCCAGCGCGACTCAGCAGCGTTGGCCTTGGTTGCGTTCTTGAAGTTCTGCGCCGCACGTGTCTTCATCATCTTCATGTGCTGAAACAGGCGACGCTCTTCGTCGTTCCATCGCTTCAGGTCGTCGCCGAGCAACTCTTGGCGCTTTTGACGAGCTTCGGGGAACGTGGCGTACGAACCACCGTGCACCCAACATCCGGAGCCTTCGACCGCGACGATTTTTGTGGCGACACGCTCGAGCAAGGTGCGGTCGTGGCTCACCATCAAGATGGTGCTCTTGCACTCGCGGATCTGATCTTCGAGCCACGAGCGAGTGGGGATGTCGAGATAGTTGTCGGGCTCATCGAGGAACAACACATCGGCACCAGAGTTGAGCAGCAGGTCGAGCACCAGTCGCTTACGCTCGCCACCCGAGAGTTGACCAACGAGTCGGGTAGCGAAGTCGACCACTGGTGTCTTCACGCTGCGCTGTGCAGCTGCTGCCCACTGATTCTCGAGTTCGTAACCGCCAAGATCGCCCCAGTCGGATAATGCCTGGGCGTAGCCCATGCCGTCGTCGGAACCGTCGGCCAGCGCACGTTCGGCGGCGGCCAATGCCCGACCAGCGGTGCGCAACGCGTTGGGTGCCACCTCGATGAGCATGTCGCGCAACGAGTCGTTAGGTAGCGACATGCCCACGTCTTGGGTCATCTGCAAGAAAGTGCCGCCCACGGTGAAGTCGCCGTCGGCTGCCTCAATTTGGCCGGTGAGGATGCGCAAGATGGTGCTCTTGCCGACGCCGTTGGGGCCAACGATGGCAGCGTGCTCGCCGGGCGATACCCCGAAGCCGACATCGAAGAACAACACATCGGCGCCCGGGGGCGCGTATTCGAGACCTGATACGACAATGCTGCTCACGCTGGCATGACTCCTGATTCGGCGCACAGCGTGTCGAGCTGGCGCAGTGTGGTGTCGCGGTCGGCGGCCTGCACGCGCAGCACAACCTCTGAGCAACCAATGTCGCGGTAGTACTGCAGTTTCGATGCGTTGGCGATGACGCCGAACGGAACCACTTCGGGTTCGCCGCTGCGACCAGCGAGTGCCCACGCCGCGTTCAACACAGGCAACGCGTCGCGCACGCCGGCGCCACCGATGGGGAACCAACCATCGGCGTATTCGGCTACATGGCTGAACAACTTCGGCCCGGCGCCGCCACCGATGAGCGTTCGCAAACGTGGTTGCTGTACTGGCTTGGGCCAACTCCACGACGAACCGAATTGCACGAAGTGACCATTAAACGAAGCCTCTTCGTGCGACCACAGTTCGATCATCGCCAACACGTGTTCGCGGGCCTGCTCGCGGCGAGTCTCGTATGAGACGCCGTGGTTGGCCATCTCGTCGCGGTTCCAGCCAAAGCCCACGCCGAGGGTGATGCGTCCGCCGGAAATGAAATCGAGAGTGGCGAGTTGCTTGGCCATCACGATGGGATCGTGTTGCGCCACGAGCGACACGCCGGTGCCCAAGACCAATGTCTTGGTTACTGCCGCCGCCGCGCCAATAGCGATGAGCGGATCGAGCGTGCGCTTGTACTCGTCGTTGAGTTCGTCGTCGCCCGTGGGTGGAGCGGTCTTGCGGCTGAGCGGAATATGGGTGTGCTCAGGAAAGTAGAGCGACGCGAACCCGCGGGCCTCAGCCTCTCGGGCAAGGGTGACAGGATCGATCGTTCGGTCGGTCAGAAAG
Organism: Ferrithrix thermotolerans DSM 19514; assembly: GCA_945861025.1. Classification (GTDB taxonomy): domain Bacteria; phylum Actinomycetota; class Acidimicrobiia; order Acidimicrobiales; family Ilumatobacteraceae; genus WLMZ01. The sequence continues at coordinate 31,474 of CAMASN010000009.1, read as the reverse complement.
ACCGTCAGGCCGATTCGCACGTGGTTGTCTACTTCAGCAGATCGGGGCGCGACACCGTGAGCTGACGCAGCATGCCTTCGCGCCAACCGACCTGGCTGCGGAATCCGGTGGAGTGCAGCTTGGTGAGGTCGGGGATGATGGCCGCAATGGTCGACTCGGTGGGAGCGAACTGAGGTGTGATGCCGGTGAGGCGACCCAACTCGTTGCACCAATCTTCGATGCCCGCTACTTCTTCGCCGCCCCAGTTCACGATGGTGGTGGGAACCGACGCGAGCGACAGCAGGTATGGAATCGAGCGCACGATGTCGTCGCTATGAATAGGCGTGTAACTCGTTGGCTGGTTCACATGCACGGGCACAGGGATGCCGCGCTCCATCATCATCAGATGAAAGGTCATCCAGCCGTAGGCGTCGCCGTAGGGCACGTTGAGGCGGGCGATGACGGCAGGAATACCCAATCGCTTGGCGGTGTATTTCACCAAGACCTCGGCAGCGATCTTGGAGATGCTGTAGGTGGGCATGCCGGGCATCGGACGGTGGCTGTCGCCAAGTGCGTCGGTCTCGAGGCGCGGATTGTGATCGTCGGGTGCGTACACCGCGGTAGACGAGCAATGCAGGAACATCTCGGGGCGGCACAACTCCATCAGCGCTGCGGGGCCCTCGGCGTTCGCGGCGAAGGCGACGTCGAAATCGTTGACCTTGGCCACCGCAAAGTTGAGGATGACATCAATGTCGTTAGGCACTTCGTCGAAGCGAGCCTTTTGCAGATCGATGCTGATGGTGTTCACGCCCTGAGCTTCGAGTGGCTCGCGCTGGGTTGCATCGCGAAAGCGTGCTGCGCCGAACACGGTGTTGCCATTGGCGGCGAGTGCGGTGGCCACTGGGCCAGCGACCCAACCGGTGACTCCGGTGACCAGGACGCGTTTGTTCGTGATCTGCTCCATGACGATGCGCCTTACCAGAGTTGATCGGTGTAGGTGTCGGTGCCGACAATGGTCTGAATGAACGGTGCAGTCCACAGGTGCGTGCCCAAGCCGCTGGCGTTGAGCTGCTCGCCGTAGTTGGCGTAGCCGTCGGCCCAACCGTGATCGGGGGTGTGGTCTAAGAAGTGCAGTTGCAAAAAGCGGCGGTCGGCGTTGGGAGTGCGCGGCACATCGGGTGGTGCATCGTCGAGCAGCGGCAACGGAGTGCTGTTGATGATGAGGTCGGGACCCCACGATGAACCCATCGCCGATGGTGCCCATGTGTCACGGGTCCATGTCTCGATGTCGGCGTGCGTTGCGCCTTCGGCGAGTTCGCCCACGTTCACGACGAGACCGGCGTAGTTGCGGTCGAGCGCGAGTTCGGCTGGCGTGCCCCAGTTCTCTTTCTGGATCGTCCACTCGTTGTTGTAGAGCAAGGTGTGAATGTGGGTGCGCTCGGCGAACATGCGGCCCGTGGTGTGCAACATCTTGACGGTGTCGACGCTCCAGCGGTTCCATTCGTCGTGCTTGCCAGCGAGCACCCAGTAGATGGCGAGGTATGAGCCAACCGTTGGGTCGGGGGTCATGGGCGACTCGGCGGGATAGCGCAGGTTTTTCATTGCCTTGGTAGCCACGAAACGATCACCAGCAAAGCTCCATGCGCCAGTAAGCACACCACCGTAAAAGTGATCGCGTTCGTACCAGCGGTTGTACTCGACCTCATGTCCCTGTTGCGGCTCGACCATGGTGAACAGCATCGTGCCGAGCTTGATGTGGTAGTCGCGTGCCACGGAAATCCCCTTGTCGCCGGCCCTGTTTGCAGGGCAAGGAGTCTCACAGTAGCGAGTTTCTGATGGTTCGTCAGATGTGGGAGGGTGATTGCGGCACGATTTTTACAGCCACTCCAAGAGCGGGTCTAAGGTTGCGCCATGGGCCTTGCCGTTGTTGACCTTGCCGACCTTGTTTCACCCAAGCACACTGCGGTCATCACGATGGAGATGCAGCGCGGGGTATGTGGCGACCTAGCAACGATGCCGGTCATCAGCAGAGCGGTCGGCGATGCCGCAGTCGTACCTGCGACGACCTCATTGCTCAGGGGCGCCCGAGCACGCAATGTACCGGTGGTGCATTGCACGTTCAGCTTGCTCGCCGACCGAGCCGGCACTCCGATGAACGCCCCGCTCATAGAGATGTTGGCCGGACACTCCGATCATCTGCTGCATGGCTCTGAGGCCACTGAGGTGTTGCCGCTGCTTGAAGCTGCGTCCAGTGACCTGTATTCAAACCGGCACCACGGGTTCTCGCCGTTTACCGGAACTGGTCTCAACGCAATCTTGCGTGCTCACAACGTGACGACGGTGATCGTTGCGGGGGTTTCGTTGAACCTCGGTATTCCGGGCACCGTGATCGAGGCCGTGAACCTTGGTTATCGCGTGGTTGTGGCCCGCGACTGTGTGGTGGGCATGCCTACTGAGTACGGCGAGATGCTGTTGAAGAACACGTTGTCGATGGTGGCCACAATCGCCACCTCAGAACAGCTCACGCAGGCGTGGTCCTGAGCCGAGCCTGAAGGCTGGCCTTCACCTCGGGCCATTCGCTCGCGATGATCGAGTGAGCGGCGGAGTCACGCGGGCTTCCGAATTCGCCGGGCACATACGAGCCGCGATGACTGCGCAGAACTCCTTCGAACGTGGCTCCCGCTCGAACGATTGCATCGCGGCTCTTTGTGTTTCGCGCATCGGTGAAGAGCGCCACCCGTGCGACATTCCATGTCTCAAAGGCGTAGCTGAACATCAGCAGCTTGGCCTCGGTGTTGATAGCGGTGCGCTGCGCCGAGGCGGCAAGCCATGTGCCCCCAACCTCAACTTCGTCGGGGTATGGCCCGCCGCTCCAGCGACGGATCTCAAAGAACCGCGTGCAACCAACAAGGCGTTGGTCGCTGAGCCGTCGTTGCACAAATGGGATCACGCGTCCGGCTTCGGCATCGTCGAGCAGACCGTTCACGTACGCGCGCATCGAGGCGACTGACTCAGGCACCGAAGTCCAGTTGTAGGTGCTGCGATCTTCGTTGGCGGCCACGATCAACTGCATCACATGATCGAGCGAGAGTGGCTCGAGTTGCATGTGCTCGCCGCTCAGAATTCCTGGTTTGTTCGCGTTCATAGATGCCATCGTGGTGCTCCGGCAACTGAAACCAGCAGTGAGATATCGCTCAACCTCACCCCAAGTTCCAGGACGTGCGCGCCGCCCGATTCGTGGGCAGCGAGCAATCGAGAGATTCGCTGCTCGGTAGTGACGTGCGGCCCGTGTTCGCTCCAGACCTCGATGATGAGATCTGTTGCTCGAGTAAGAACCGATTCTGTGGCTGCATCGAGTTGATCGACAACGGCAACGCTGAACCGTCCCGAGCGGCGCGCGGTGACTGCTTGCAGCGCAGCGAAGCCTGGGGTGGCTCGAGTGGGCAACATCACGCTGGCGAGTTCTTGGGTGGGGAAGGTGCGCCCGAGCCAGAACCCGCTGCGGCAGGCATCGCCCGCCACGACACCGCCCGAGGGCAGCGCCGCACTGAGATCAGATGCTGCACGAGCCGGACTCGTTGGGGTTGAGTCGTCGGCGTACAGCGGGCCGCACACCGATGCGATTGCGCCGAACAAGGGTGGTCGAGCAGTGGGTTCGGTGCGAACCGGAAGCGACTCTCGCTCGAGATCGAACGGGGCCACATCGCGCCACCGCACGCCAGCGTTGGTGAGCTCATCGCGGGAGAGTTCGTCGTTGCTGAGACCGCACAAGATCACGTCGTCGAACGTGTTGAGCTCAGCGAGAGCAATGTCGTTGGCCTGCAGACCAATAGTGCCGAGATGGGCCGGATGGTTCCAAGCAAAGAGACCCTTGGCCGCCCACGAATTGAACACACCCGTGTCGGTGCGCAGCACGATGTTGCGCAGCACGCCAACGTTGCCGGTGTGCAGCAGTTCGGCTCCGGCGATGATGACGGAGCCGCCGACCGTGGTGGAAGGCGACACCTATGCGCCGTCGCCGATCACAATCGTGGGTTCCTCGCAGATGGTCCAATGCAGCTGATCGGTATCGAGGAAGTTGCTGATGTCGGCAAACATCTCGGCCTGGTCGGGCTCGGTGAGGTGTTCGTAAAACGACTCGGTGCTATCGAACCACTGAATCGTGACGCCGTCGTATGCGGGCTCTGGAGCCTTGCTGCCTGCGGGTGGCCAAATCGAGGCGTGCTGCTCGTAGCGGCGCACGTATTTCGAGCATGACAGCCGGCGGATCAACGGGCCGTGCACATCGTGCCAGTGCTGTAAGAACTCTTCGTGCGTGGTGCCCGGCTTGCGCTTGAGCATGGTTATCAACTGAATCATGTGGCGTGTCCTTGAGAGCAGGTGAGATTGTTGTGGATACTACGTGGCGCCGTTACAGGCCAAGGAATGAGCCGCCGTCGCACACGATGGTTTGACCGGTGACATAGGCCGAGTCGTCGCTCGCGAAGAACAATGCAACCGAGCCAATGTCGGCCTCGGGGTCGCCGACGCGGCCAAGCGGTGTACGCGCTTCGAGTGCGGCCTGCAGTGCGGGCGAACGTTCGAAAGCGTTGAGCAGCGCGGGGGAGGCAGCAACGGGGGCAACACAGTTCACGGTGACCCCGCTGGGACCCCATTCGCGAGCGAGGCTCTTGGCGATGGCGCGCTCAGCGGCCTTGACGGGCGAGTACAGCGGAATGTTTGCGCTGCCCTCAACGCCGCTTGGCGAGGTGACGATGATGAAGCGACCGTGGCGACCTGCATCGCGTAGATGCGGCCACGCTGCCTGTCCGGTGTACAGCACGGCCCACACGCCGGTTTGCGACATGTGTTTCCAATGGCGATCGAGGTCGGCTTCTTCGAGTTTGTGCGGCAGACCGCCGCGGAAAGCGTTGTGCACCATGATGTGTAATCCTCCGAAACGTTGCACCGTGGCGGCGACACACGCGGCGACTGATTCGCGGTTGGTGATGTCGGTCTCGACGCAGATGGCTGAGCCGCCCAACGACTGAATCGATTCGGCTACTGGGTCGCCGGTAACGGCACGACGAGCAGCGATGACCACGTTGGCGCCTTCGGCGGCGAGGCGACGGGCGATGCCTTCGCCCACACCTTGGCCAGCGCCAGTAACGATGGCGGTGCGGCCGGCGAGGCGACCCGAGTTGGCTGATGAAAAGTTGGTCATGGCGCCATCCAGATGCCGCCGTCGGCGGTAAGTGTTGCGCCAGTGAGGTGATGTGCGTCGACACTGCTGGCGAGACGAATGAGTGGCACGAGGTCGTCGACCACGGTGCCCTTTGTGGCCAGCGCTGGGGGAGCGATTGAGACGGCGCCCACCGCTGCTGTATCGATGCCGAACATCTCGGGTGCGACGGCTATGCAATTCACGGTGATGCCCTCGGCGCCCCATTGGCGAGCCGCCGATTTGACCATCACGCGAATTGCTTCGGCTGTGGCGGCAACGTGAGCAAGTTGCGGTGCGCCCGACATTGCGATGGTGGGCACGATCGCAATGAGCCGGGTGTGCCCCGCCTTGTGTGCACCTTGGAACGCAACGATGGCTTCTCGCATCGGTTGCTCCCATGCTGCATCGAAATCGGCGTCGGTGAGATCGGTGAAGGGCTTGGCCTGGTAACCAATGGTGGGCACGACCACCGTTGTTGCGCAGTCGCTGCGCATGTCGGCGGCACGGAGCGCGTCGGCGAGTGCACTAGCACCTTGAATAGTTACGGCAATCGAGACCACGTGACGCACCGTATCGGAACTGTCGAGCGCACTCTCAAACGGACTTCACCTCGGCCGATCGGTTACGTTGCCCGCATGGATCTTCACGAACTCAGCGACCGCACCGAGATCAACGATCTCCTCGTTCGATACAGCGAGGCGCTCAATCGCGCCGATTGGGAAACATGGACTGCATGTTTCACCGCCGACGCTCACGTTGACTACACAACGGCAGGCGGAGTTGCCGGTTCGCCAGCCGAAGCTGTGGCGTGGCTGGCCCCAACAATGGCGATGTTCGATATGCGCATTCACCGCATGGCCAACGTGCAGATCTGCTTCGAAGGAGCCGACACGGCTGCGATTGGTTCGCAGTACGACACGGTCATGCGCATTCCTGGCGCTGCTGGCGATACTGCCGCTCGCCCCACCTACATCGAAGCTGCCGGCTGGTACGACGATGTCGTGGTGCGCACAGCCAGTGGTTGGCTGCTCAGCAAGCGCGCCGAGCGCATTGCGTACACACGCATCTAGCTACGAGTCGCTAGTGGCTGGGGGCGCGGGCTCGGGGCTTACGGGCGCTGAGCCCAAAGTTCGCCTCGTCGGGCCAAGTCGGTGTGGGTGCCCGCGTGACTGGGCGCGCCCGCACTCGACACGGTGCGGCTGAAGCGCGGCGCTGGACCAGGCAGCGTGACCCCGTTGATCTCAACGAAGGTGCCGCGAGCAACGTTGTGGGGATGCTTGCTGGCCTCGGCGGGCGACAGCACCGGAGCGAAACACGCCTCAGAGCCTTCGAGCACCGTGCACCAGTGATCGCGGGTCTGGGCGATGAAGATGTCGCTGAGTCGTTGTTTGAGCGCTGGCCATTGAACGCGATCCCACTGCGGAAAGTCGTCGGGAGACAGGCCCAGTTTTGCGAGCAACTCGGCATAGAACTGTGGCTCGATTGCGCCAAGCGCCACATAGGCGCCATCGGCGCATTCGTACACCTCGTAGAAGTGGGCGCCGGTGTCGATGTGGTTGGTGCCACGCGGTCCCCAGTATCCCGACGCGGTGGCGGGGAAGAACGGCGCTGCAACGAGCGCGGCGCCATCGACCATTGCGGCATCGATGACTTGACCGCGACCCGACACACTTCGCTCGAATGCTGCAGCAGCGATGCCCATCGCGAGCATCAACCCGCCGCCAGCGAAGTCGCCAACAAGGTTGATCGGCGGCGTTGGCTTTTGCCCGTCGCGGCCAAGGATCCACAGCGCACCTGACAACGCGATGTAGTCGATGTCGTGACCCGCAGCCTGAGCGAGTGGGCCGTCTTGGCCGAAGCCGGTCATGCGTCCGTAGATCATGCGCGGATTGCGTTCGCACACAATGTCGGGGCCGATGCCCAACCGCTCGCACACGCCAGGCCGAAATGGATCGATGAAAATGTCGGCCTCATCGAGCACGCTGAGCAACAGTTCGTTGTCGGCAGCGACTTTGAGGTCTAGTGCGATTGAGCGTTTGCCGCGCATGAACAAATTGGTTGCCGGTTTCGTTGTGTCGGCGCGCGCAGCGTCGCTTGGTCGATCGATGACCACCACATCGCAGCCGAGGTCGGCCAACATCATTCCGCAATATGGCCCAGGTCCTTGACCCGCCAACTCGACTACCCGTAAACCGCTCAATGGACCCATTTGGCAATACTGCCATGCACCGCTGGCTGGTTCGGTTTCGTGTGCGCTCCGTATCTGACACACCGTCAGAAACCAGCTAGGTTCGCCTCATGGAACTTGGTTATACGCCCGAACAGGAAGCGCTCCGCGCTGAACTGAGGGCCTACTACGACACATTGCTCGATCCGCAAACCGTGGCTGAACTGTCACAGGGGCACGGCATCTCGGCCAAGACGCGCAGCGTCTGGAAGCAGATGTGCGCCGACGGTTGGGCCGGTATTGGCTGGCCCAAGGAATACGGCGGCCAGGGCAAGAGCCCTATCGAACAATTCATCTTCTTCGATGAATCAATGCGCTCGGGTGCGCCGGTGCCGATGCTCAGCATCAACACTGTGGGCCCAACGATCATGCAGTTCGGCACCGACGAGCAGCGCGCGTTCTTCCTGCCGAAGATTCTCGCTGGCGACCTTCACTTTTGCATTGGCTACAGCGAGCCCAACGCCGGCACCGACCTTGCCAGCTTGCAGACCCGTGCCGTGCGCGATGGCGACGAGTACATCATCAATGGCCAAAAGATGTGGACCAGCTTGGCCAATGGCGCCGACTACTGCTGGCTTGCCGTGCGCACCAACCCCGAGGTTGCCAAGCACAAGGGCATCAGCATCCTCATCCTTCCGCTCGACACGCCCGGCATCACGATTCAGCCGCTGAGTCTCATCGGCGAGCACGACATCAACGCAGTGTTCTTCGACAACGTGCGCGTGTCGGCCAAGAACCTCGTCGGTGAAGAAAACGGCGGATGGCGCCTGATCACCAATCAACTCAACCACGAGCGCGTCACGCTGTGCTCAACCGGTGTGGCCGATCGTGCCTACACCGAGGTTCGCGATTGGGCCAAGACCACGCACCTGCCCGATGGCCGCCGCGTCATTGATCAAGAGTGGGTGCAGATCAACCTCGCCAAGGTGCACGCCAAGATCGAGTTCCTGCGGCTCATCAACTGGAAGGTTGCATGGACCGCAACGCAAGGTGGCCTCGAGGTCGCCGATGCGTCATCTGTGAAGGTGTTCGGCACTGAGTTCTACCAAGAAGCATTCCGCTTGCTGTTCGAGGTGATGGGGCCGGTGAGCTATCTCAAGGCCGATGCTCCGGGCGCCATTTTGCGGTCGCGACTCGAGTCGTCGTACCGCGGCATGGTCATTCTCACCTTCGGCGGTGGCACCAACGAGACGCAACGCGATCTCATTTCAATGTTCGCACTCGGTTTCCCCAGGGCAGGTAAGTAATGGACTTCAGACTTTCAACCGAACAAAACGAGTTGCGCGAACTCACAGCGCGCATCCTCGCCGATCAGGTAACCAACGAGTCGCAAAAGGCCGCTGCTGCAAGCGAGCACGGCTTCGATATGGCGCTGTGGCGCACGCTTGCCGAAACCGGCATCGTGGGCATCGCGCTCCCCGAATCAGTGGGTGGCGGTGGTCTGGGTGCGCTTGAGATTGGCGTCGTGCTCGAAGAAGTCGGCCGCGCAACGGCTCCGGTCCCAGCGTTCGCTGTGCTCGTCGCTGGCGTTGCGCTGCGTCACTTCGGTGCGCTCGATCATCTCGAGGGTGTTGCTTCTGGCGAGCGAATCGTCACGGTCGCCCTGCACGAGCCAGTCGGTTCGCCACACGAGCCTTCCGCCACCGTCTCGGCCGACTCGCTCCTCAGTGGTCAAAAGATTTGTGTGCCTGCTGGCACCGCTGCATCGAGCTTCGTGGTGTCAACCACCGACGGCGTGTATGTGGTTGCGGCCGATGCCGCCGGTGTCGTTGTCGAGCGGCAGAACACCACCTCGGGCATCCCCGATGCGCGGGTCACGTTTACCAATAGCCCGGCTACCAAGCTTGCCGATCGCGACGGCCTCAATTGGCTGCTCGATGTGGCCACCACGGGTCAGTGCTTGCTGATGTCGGGCGTTTGCCAGCGGGCGCTCGCGCTCACAGCGGAGTACACCAAAGAGCGCGTGCAGTTCGAGCGCCAGATTGCATCGTTCCAGGCCGTGAGCCAGCGCGCAGGCGATAGCTACATCAACACCGAGGCCGTGCGGCTTACTGCGTGGCAGGCAGTGTGGCGCCTCAGCGAAGGGATGCCTTCGTCAGAGCAAGTGGCCAGCGCCAAGTTCTGGGCCAGCGACGGTGGCTTGCAAGTGCTGCACGCAGCGCAGCATCTTCATGGCGGCGTTGGCGTCGATCGTGACTATCCGTTGCACCGTTGTTTCCTGTGGGGCAAGCAGATCGAACTCACGCTCGGCAGCACGATGCCGTCGCTGGTTCGACTTGGTGGTCTCATCGCCAACACCCCAGTCGCGTGAGCACGTTCGACACCCACGACATTCTTCCGCCAGACCCCGACCTCGAGGTTCTGCACGATCGCGAATATCGCGTGCGTGCGTTCCGCAAAGACCCCAATCTGCTCATTCGTGGGGCCGTGCGCGATCAGAAGCCACCGCGCCTGTATCTCGAAGACGACAACGATCCGCTGACCATTCATCACATGCAACTCGACCTCGAGGTCGCCTTCCCGTCGCTCGAGATTGTTGGGGCCACGGTGCATTTCGAGACGCACCCCAACGATGTATGTCCGAGAATCGTTGATCATTACGACAAACTGATTGGGCTGTCCATCGCCCGCGGCTTCACGCATCGCGTGCGCGAACTCTTTGGCGGCCCGCGTGGTTGTACGCACACCACGGCGTTGTTGCAGGCGATGGCTCCGGTAGCGGTGCAGTGTTTTTGGAGTATGCGCGCCAGCCAGTCACGACAAGAGAGCGACCTCAACGCGGGCAACGTGTCGTTCGTGCCTCGCGAACTCACCGAAGATGAAAAGCGTGCGCAGTGGGCGATGAACCTGAACACCTGCCATGTGTGGGACGAAGAGGGCGAGTTCGTTGAGCGCATCAAGAACGGCGAGCAATTGGCGCCACCATTGTTTGCCCGTCAGCGGATGATCGATCTTGGATACGACCCCGAAGAGTGGCGTTCACGGATGCGCGGCTAAGTACGTTGATGTCATGACCGATCTGGTGCAGTGCGTCCTTGACCATCCCGGGGCGGGCGCGGGCGTCGCTGTGATCACCCTGAACCGTGCCGAAAAACGAAACGCGCTCAACGGCGAAATGATTGCCGCGCTCGGCGCTGCGTTTGCTTGGTGTGACAGCGAATCGGCGGTGCGCGCTGTTGTGTTAGTGGGATCAGGCACGGCGTTTTGTGCTGGCGCCGATATGTCACCAGGGCGCAGCCCATTTGGTTCGGTGGCCGACACCGATGGCTTTCAGTCGTCGCCGGTGTCGCCGCGGGCATGGCAGGTTCGCAAGCCGATCATTGCTGCCATCAACGGCGCCGCTATCGGCATCGGTCTCTCGCTTGCGCTGCAGACCGACATGCGCATCGTTGCGTCCGATGCTCCGCTCGCTGTCTTGCAGACTCGCCGCGGCGTCGTTCCCGATGCGCAATCGCACTGGGTGCTGCCGCGACTCGTTGGCGTAGCCCGGGCAGCCGAGATGCTTATTGCTGGCCGCATCATTACGGGTGCGCAGGCAGCCGACTGGGGCCTTGCGAATCAAGCAGTCGCTGCTGCCGACGTGCTGCCGGCGGCTCTTGCCCTGGCCAACGACATCGCCGCCAATGTGTCGCCATTATCGGCGGCGATGAGCAAGCGCATTTTGTGGCGAGGTCTCGCCAGCAGCGCCGAAGAAGTCGACGCCATGGAACGCGATGCGCACCTGATCTTGATGGGTCGCCCCGATGCCATCGAAGGCGGCCGGGCCTTTGGCGAACGACGTTCGCCGATGTGGCAATCAGCAGTGCCCGACGACTGGCCGTACCAGTAGCGACGCAGGCTACGGTCTGATCCATGCGCGCTGTTGTTTGCACATCGTTTGCCCCTCTCGACCAACTCGTAATCGAAGAACGCCCGTCGGCTCCGTTGGCTGCCGGCCAGGTGCGTGTGCGAGTCACGGCCGCTGGCGTCAACTTCGTCGATGCGCTGTTGGTGCAGGGTTTGTATCAGATCAAGCCGCCGTTGCCGTTTGTGCCCGGTGGAGAAACTGTTGGAATCGTCACCGAGTTAGGCGAGGGCGTCACCAGCCACTCGCTGGGCGATCGCGTGCTCATCACCAGTGGGTTTGGCGGGTTCGCAACCGAGATGGTCAGCGCTGCAAGCCGTGCCGTCATTGTGCCGTCGTCGCTCACCGACGGACAAGCCGCCACGTTTATGCAGAGCTACATGACTGCGTATTTCGCGCTCGTGCATCGCGCCAAGATGCAGCCCGGTCAGTGGCTGCTCGTGCTCGGCGCCGGTGGTGGCGTTGGGCTTGCTGCGGTCGATGTCGGGCGTGCCCTCGGACTCAAGGTCATCGCGGCCGCTTCGTCGGCTGCGAAGCGTGAGATGGCACAGAGCCGCGGTGCGGTTGCTGTCATCGATTCATCGATCGAAGACGTCAAGGCTCGCGCTAAAGAGATCAGCGGCGATGGCGTCGATGCGGTGTATGACCCGATCGGCGGCAAGCTCGGCGAAGAGTGTTTACGCAGCCTTCGTGAAGATGGCCAGTTCATTGTCATCGGGTTTGCCTCGGGCGACATTCCCAAGCTGCCAGCGAATCAGGTGCTGTTACGCAATCGCCGCGTCACCGGGGTCGATTGGGGTGCGTGGGTGGGTCGCAATCCAGCCGAGAACCAGGCGCTTGTGCTGCAGGTGCTCGCCAAGATTGCGGCCGGCGAACTGAACCCTGTCGAGCCGGTGAGCTACCCATTCGAACAAGCCGCACAGGCACTTGCCGATCAGCAGCAACGCAATGTTGTCGGCAAAGCCGTGTTGATTCCGTAGCTCGTCATGCAGCTCGCTTTCTCTGCCGATCAACAGGTTCTCGCCGAAGCGTTTGGGCAGTTTTTCAGCCGCGAGTCACCGACCTCGGTGGTTCGTCGTGCCGAGCCGCTGGGGTTCGACGCACCGCTCTGGAACGCCCTCGGTGCAATGGAAGTATGGGGCAGCGACGCCACGTTGTCTGACCTGTGCGTCATCGGCGAAACCGCAGGTCATGCGCTGGCGCCGGTTCCGTTTGCCGAGCATGTGGTGGTCTCGCGATTGTTGGCGCGGCCAGCGTTGCTCAGCGGCGATTCAGTTGGTGCCATCTCGCCGCGTGAGGCAAACGCTCAGGGCATCTGGAGCATCGTGCCCGCTGGGGCAATTGCCGACATCGTGGTTGGTCTCGATGGCGATGAGTTTGTCGCCGTGGCGTCGCCGGCTCCGTTCGCTGGCCCGGCCAATCACGCGTGCGCGCCGTTAGCCGATCGAGATTCGCGTAGCGGCGAACGAAGCGTCATCGGCAACCGCCACCACTTCGAGCGATCGATGTCTGAGCTGAAGGTGATCACCGCATCGATGCTCGTTGGTGTCGCCGCGCTGGCGCTCGAGATGGGCGTCGAATACGTGCAACAGCGCCACCAGTTCGGAGTGCCCATCGGTTCGTTTCAGACGGTTCAGCATGGTCTTGCCGATCTGCCCGGCCGCATCGACGGCGCTCGACTGCTCACCCATCAAGCGGCGCAAGCCCTCGACCTTGGCCGCGTCGGTCACAACGCGGTGGCCAACAACGACATCACCGATCCGCACAGCTTGGCGTCGATGGCGTTGCTGTTCGCGAGCGATATCGCTGCCGATGCCACAGCGCGCAGCCTGCACTTCCATGGCGGCTACGGGTTCTCCGACGAGTACGACATTCAACTTGCGTACCGACGAGCGCGCGGTTGGGCGCTGGTGCTTGGCGATCCAACCGCCGAGCGTTTGGCCCTCGCCAACCGGCTCTGGCCATCGGCGGTACGTCCGTGACCCACTCACAGTCCGCCCATTCTCGAGTTTGTTGCAGCCAATTGGTCAAGGGTCAACCAATTGTCTTCAACAAACCGTTTGGTGGAGCAGATTCGGGTTGGCGGAGACCGTTTGGCGACGATGGGGGAGGGCGGGGCTGACATGGATTTTGAGCTTGCTCCAGAGGTGGTGCGTTACCGAGAACGAGTTCGCGAAATCATCGCTGCTCATCACACCCCCGAAGCAGTGCAGCATCAGCACGCATCGGGCACGTTCAACAATCCGGCGCTGAACCGTGCGCTCGCAGCCGAAGGTCTTGTCGAGCGAGCGGTGCCCGGGCTCGGCGCTGGCGACCCAATCGAGCTGTGGGTGCTGTTCAACGAGATGGAAAAAGCTGGGGCACCACTCGATGCGCTGGCGATGGCGGTGATGATCGCTGGCGTCGTCCAACACGTGGGCACCGCTGAGCAAAAGGCGGCGGTCATCCCTGCGGTCACCGCCGGCGACGCCTTGATCTGTTTGGGCTACAGCGAGGCCGACGCTGGCAGCGACCTCTCGTCGCTTACTACTCGCGCCACCCGCGACGGCGACCAGTGGGTCATCAACGGTGCCAAGATGTGGACCACGATGGCGCACGAAGCGCGGTGGGTGATTCTGTTGGCTCGCACCGACGCATCGCTGCCACGACATCGCGGTCTCACGATGTTCCTGTTGCCGATGGATACGCCGGGTGTGCGTGTCGACCCGGTGCACACCATGGCAACAGAGCGCACGAACGCCACGTTCTACGACGACGTGCGTGTCGGCGACCACTGCGTACTCGGCGAAGTAAACGGCGGATGGCAGGTGATGAGCGTGGCGTTGTCGTTCGAGCGCGGCGTGATGGGCGGTTCCAATCCTGGCGTATCGCTGCTCCGTCACAGCGCTCAGTGGGCGCACGACTCGCGCCGTATCAACGAGCCAGCGGTTCGCGAGAAACTCGCACGCGTTGCCATCGACAACCATGTGGCTGCGTTGCTGACCCAACGCTCAGCGTGGATCGCTGCGTCGGGCGGTATGCCCGGGCTCGAAGGCTCGATGACCAAGTTGTTCGCAAGCGAGGCCTATCAGCAGGCTTCACGCTGGTTTCAAGAGATGGCTGGCGCTGAGGGCCTTTTGCAGTTTCAGCAGCCTGGTGCGGCGGCCGATGGCTGGATCGAATACGACGCTCGCCATTCGCCTGTAACCACCATTTACGGCGGCACCAGTGAGATCATTCGCAACAACATCGCCGAGCGTCATCTGGGGTTGCCGCGCATGCGGCGCTAGTTGTTGTCGCGAACCCGTGCGAGTTCGAAACGGCTGGCATCGGTAAGGTCGACGACATCGTCGATGGCCGCTGATCGCTCCCACATAATTGCCGATGTAACAACGATGGCTACCCACACGATGCTGACCACATAGGTCCAACTGAGCAACGCCAGCGCAATACCTACGGCACCAAAGCCCTGGCCGTACCAGCTGAACCATCCTGGCAGGATGATGATTGAAAGTCCCCACAGCGCAGTGCTGGTGATCATCCCGAGAACAGCCCCAGGCCGCAGATCGCCCCAAGCCAAGCGCTTGACGAGCAGCAAGCGCGGCGTAATGAGCCAAAACACAAAGTTCATCAGCAGCACGAGGGGTATCGCAACGGCATACAAGAGCGGCCCGTGCTTGGCTGGCAAGCGCTGCAGCACCTGCCCGAGCGCGAAGGTGGCAAACACGGCGATGAACCAGATCGCGCCGCGAGTAGGGCCGCGCCAGCCGCTGAGTCGGGGTACGCCCCATGCGTCGGCGAAGGTGCGTTGGAACACAGAGGCCACATCGAACCCGCTCACGCCGAAGGACACGGTCGCAATCACTGACGCCATCTTCAAGATATTGCGGGTTGTGGGAAAGGCTTGGCGAACGGCGGCTGCAGTGCCGCCGTTGAGCCGAAACTGCTCGATGAACACCTGGCTCAGCGAGATCTGATTGCGCATGCGTGATGTGAACGCAAACATGATGATGATCAACGGAACAATCGAGATAAACAAGTTGAAAGCCATCAACATTGCTTTACGAATGCCGTCGATGTGGAAGAACCGCTGCACAATCGACGTCGGAACACTGATGGCGCGCATGGCCACCAAGCGCTCTTTGCGCTGATGCCAACGGTCGTCGCGTTCGTGCTCGTCGAGAGGTAGTGCTGCCTCGTTCACATCGTCTATCTTGCCACTTTCGGGCGCGACCGCGGCCGAGGCACGTGGGGGTCGCCGTGGCGTTCTTTGGTTTGAGGTTCGACTTCCGGAATCCAGCGTTCGCGCAGACCGCAATGACCGAGCGTTACGCCGCGGGCCTCGACATGGTGCAGTGGGCCGACGAGCTCGGCTTCATGTTGTTGGTGCTGTCTGAACACCACGGCAGTCCCGACGGATACCTCCCGAGTCCGCTCGTGATGGCAGCCGCTGCGGCGGCACGCACGCGATCGATTCGAATCAATGTTGCGGCGATGGTTGCACCGCTGCACGACCCGCTGCGATTGGCTGAAGACGCAGCCGTGGTCGATCTGATCAGTGGCGGCCGACTCGACCTCGTGCTGGTCAACGGGTATGTAGCTGATGAGTTTGCGATGTTTGGTGTTCCGATGAATGAGCGCGCCCGGCGCACCTCGGCCACCGTGAATACGCTGCGCGCAGCATGGAGTGGCGAGCCGTTTGAGCATCGGGGTCGAACGGTGGTCGTGACCCCAGCCCCTGATCGCAGCGGTGGCCCGTCGATCTCGCTCGGGGGCAGCACCGAAGGCGCAGCGCGTAGAGCGGCCCGTATCGCCGATGGTTTCGTGCCGTCGCTGCCCGAGTATTGGCAGTGGTACCGCGACGAACGTATTGGGCTCGGTCATCCAGACCCGGGCCCTCACTTCGGTTCGGGCATTGGCAACTTCTATCTCGCTCACGATGTCGAGCAAGGATGGCGAGATGTGGGCGAGTACTTCTTGCACGAAACCAATGCGTACGGCAAGTGGATGGCCGATGCGGGCCTCGCTGGCATGTATGAACAACTCGCCGATGTCGATGCTGTGCGAGCCGCTGGCATGTATCGCGTACTCACTCCCGATCTCCTGCTGGCCGAGATTGAGCTGGCCGGATCGTTTGCCTTTGTGTTGATGCATCCAATGGTTGGTGGAATCCCACCCGATCTGGCTTGGCGCGGTCTGCGTATATTTGAGCAAGATGTACTGGCGCAACTGAACAGTGCGTCATGAGGTTGCGGCGAGCAGCGAGATCAGGAGTTGAACATGTCGGGTAGTGGATTACTTGCAGGTGTTCGGGTGCTTGACCTGTCGTTGCTCGGCCCAGCAGCGTTGGCTGCTCACCTGGTCGACTTCGGGGCCGAAGTCATCAAGATTGAGGCTCCGTCAGGCGACTACGTGCGCCAGATGACATGGCCGATTGTTGATGGCATATCGCTGATGCATCTGCACATCAATCGCGGCAAAGAGTCGCTCGTCCTCGATCTCAAGAACCCAGAGGCGCTTGCTGTCTTTGAAGAACTCATCGCCAAATCAGATGTCATCATCGAAGCAATGCGCCCGGGCTTTCTCGATAAGCGCGGCTTCACCCACGAGCGGTTGCGCAAGATCAACCCCGCCATCGTCTTTTGCAGCATCAGCGGTTACGGCGCCACCGGCCCGTATCGCGATTTGCCCGCCCACGGTGTTGCGTTTGATTCGTGGGCTGGCCAAGTGAACCCAGTGGTCGATGCCGACGGATTCTGCCGCACGCCCGACCAGACCAATATCGGTATCACTGCGGGCCCGGCGTTTGGCGCAATGGCCGTGCTCGCCGCGCTGGTTCGTGCTCGCACAACCGGCGAGGGTGCCTACATGGAGATTGCGCAGAGCGACGCCGCCGCGTACTTCGACTGGTATCGCATCGAGAGTTGGAAGGCCTACGAGCAGCCCGCCGATGTGGTCACCGGCAACTCCAGCGACAATTTCGAGCGCCGCAAGCCAGGCCTTGGCGGCATGTGGGAAGGCGTTCGCTATCAGTTCTACGCTTCGGCCGACGGTCATGTGTTGTTCATGGCCAGTGAGCAGTCCTTTTGGAAAAACTTCTGCGTCGGTCTGGGCCGAGAAGACCTGTTCGAGCTCTATCCAGGGAGCAAATACGCCGATCACGCTCGTGGCAATATCGAACTACAAGAAGAGTTGCGTCGCGTCTTTCTCACCCGCACCTCGGCCGAATGGCTGCGGTTTGCCACCGAGAACAACACCACCATTGCTCCCGTCAACACGCCGCAAACAGTCATCGACGACCCGCAGTTCATCGACCGGTTTACATGGACCACGATGCAGCAAACGGGCTGCGAGCAACTGATGTTCCCGCTGAACGTCGCCGGCGAAGAGGCCCCAATTCCAACGAAGGCACCGGGCATCGGTGAGCACACCGACGCTGTGTTGCAGCGTGTGCTCGGCTACGAGCCGCAGCGTTTGGCGGCACTGCACGAATCAGGTGCGTTGGGCTGATCAGCCGTCCCAAACGGATTTCCGAATCCGGTACTTCTAATGCAGTTGATTACCCCCCGTTGGGCTAAGTTGTGGTCTTGTTTGCGCGCCTCGGGGGCGTGCTTGCTTGAGCGTTGAGCTACGAGGGGTTAGTCATGGAATTCGGTCTGTTTAATCAGATGTACCACCCGGTTCACCGGCGCGCCGAGCGCACCGAATACGACGTGCTGCGCGAAGAGATCGCCCTCATCGAAGTGGCCGACCGGGTCGGTTTCAAATACGCGTGGGCCAGCGAGCATCACTTCCTCGACGAGTATTCGCACCTCTCGGCTAGCGAAGCCTTCATGGCATTTGCGTTGGCTCGCACCAAGAACATCCACATCGGCTCGGGCATCATCAACATCACCCCAAACGTGTCGCCGCCATCACGCGTCGCCGAAAAAGTGGCGATGCTCGATCACCTTGGTCAAGGTCGTTTCGAGTGGGGCACCGGCCGCGGTTCGTCGAGCACCGAGGTGTTTGGTTTCAACATCGACTCGATGGATGTCACCCGCGAGATGTACGACGAGACACTGCCGGAGATCATCAAGATGATGGGCGCCGGTGAGTACGGTCCGTACGAGGGCAAGCACTTTACGATGCCTCGTCGTAATGTGTTGCCGAAGCCCTACACCAACCCACATCCACCGATCTGGGTTGCAGCAGGTTCGCCGGGCACGTTCGAAAAGGCAGCGCGTCTCGGGCTTGGTGTGCTTTGTTTCACGCTCGGCACCCCCGACACGCTTGCGCCGATGATCGAGCTCTACAAAAAGACCATCGACAAAGCCGAGCCAGTGGGCGGCTACGTGAACAACAACATCATGGTCACCACCGACATGATGGTGCTCGAAGACGGCCAGCGCGCCCGCGAGATTTCGCTGAACAACCGCGGCAACTATCACACAGCGTTGCTGCTCAAGTACCTCGATAGTTTCCCCATCTCAGATGGACAGCCGAAGTGGCCCGAGATTCCCCCGCCCGCACAGCCTGAGGGTCTCGAGTACGCCATCCGCAAGGGCATCGTCGCCGTTGGCTCACCCGACGAAGCAATTGCGTCGCTGAAGCGTTACGAGGCAATCGGCGCAGACCAGATCGCGTTCGGAACCTTCTCTACCGATGTGTCGCTCGAGAACGCCACCGAGGCCTACGAGACCTTCGGCAAGTACGTGTTGCCTGAGTTCGACAAGGACCCAGTGCACAGCACCAAGCGTCAGCGCGAGGCCCAGTTGGGCGCCGACTCGCTGGTCCCGGGGATCTGACCAATGGACATCGGCGACTCCGTAGAAGAAGCAGCATTCAGGGCCGAGGCTCGCTCCTGGCTCGAGCAAAACGCACCTCATCGTGATCCAACGAAACGGCACAAGCAGTCGTCCACCGACATAGAGCAAGACGAACACGCTCAGGCGTGCCGCAACTGGCAACGCGTGTTGTACGACGGCGGATGGGCGGGGCTCACGTGGCCCAAGCGTTTCGGTGGTCGCGGCGGCACGCCATGGCAGGCCGCAATCTTCGGCGAAGAGCAGAGCAAGTTCGACGTGTCAACCGGCGCGTTTGCTGTGGCGCACGGCATGGTTGCACCCACGCTGATGATGCACGGCACCGACCAGCAGCGCGGCTATCTCGATGCCATGTTGCGTGGCGACGAGGTGTGGTGCCAGCTGTTCAGCGAGCCCGAAGCGGGCAGCGACCTTGCCAACATCGGCGCTCGCGCTGTGCTCGATGGCGGCGAGTGGATCATCAACGGACAAAAGGTGTGGACCTCGGGTGCTCAGCACAGCGAGTTCGCAATTCTGCTTGCCCGCACCGATCCTGACGCACCAAAGCATGCGGGCATCACCTACTTCATTCTCGATATGAAAGCGCCTGGTATCGAGGTTCGTCCGCTGCGCCAAATCACCGGTGTGGCTCACTTCAACGAAGTGTTTCTTACCGACGTGCGCATTCCGGTCGCCAACGTTGTGGGCGAAGTAAACGCCGGTTGGAAGATTGCGCACACCACGTTGTCGAACGAGCGGGCGCTCATCGGTGGCGGCAATACGGCGTGGAGCATCCAAGAGCTCATTGAACTGGCTCGGCACTATGGCCGCACCGACGACCCCGTCGTGCGTCAGGGCATCGCCAAGGCTCACTCGCGCGCAGCCGTGCTGCAATACATGGGCTACCGCTTGCGCACCTCGATCAGTCGCGGTGAGATGCCCGGTGTAGTGGCCAGCACGATGAAGTTGTTTTATGCCCGCCACTGGGCGCAGACCACTGGATTGGCACTCACCATCCAGGGTGCCGACGGTTCGTTGTGGGGCGATTCTGCCCTCGACGACGGGCTGTGGCAGCAAACATTCTTAGGCCAATACGCCGTGCGGCTCGGCGGCGGCACCGACGAAATTCAGGGCAACGTGATCGGCGAGCGCGCGCTTGGCCTGCCACGCGAACCTGCAGCCGACCGCGACCTTCCATGGCGCGAAACTCGAGGGAGCACACGATGACAACAGCACCCACCGACACCACCGCCTCAGCCGCGTTCGAAGCATCGCTGCAGCAGTTCGTGGGTCTCGAAATCGGCGTGGTCGCTGTGGCCCCCGACGAAGTGAACGTGCCCATGGTGCGCCATTGGTGCGAGGCAATGGGCGACACGAACCCGGTGTACCTCGACGCTTCGGCCGCTGCGGCATCGGTGCACGGTGGCCTTGTGGCCCCGCCCACCATGTTGCAGGCGTGGGTGATGCGTCCGTTCGGTCAAGGCCGCGACGAGAGCGAATCAAACCCATATAGCCAGCTCACCAATGCCGTTGAGTCGAATGGTTTCACCTCGGTGGTGGCCACCAACTGCGAGCAGACGTACGACCGTTACCTTCGCCCTGGCGACCACCTCACCATGCGTACCGTGATCGACTCGGTGTCCGGCGAGAAGACCACAGGCCTCGGAACTGGGCACTTCATCACCACCCGTCAGGACTACTTCGACGCCGCTGGCGAGCGTGTTGGATCAATGCTGTTTCGCATTCTCAAGTTCAGGCCTGCGCCCAAGCCAGCACCGGCCGCGCCCAAGCCATTGCGGCCGCGCCCTTCACTGACGTTCGACCACCTGTTCTGGTTCGAAGGACTCAAGCAGGGCAAGTTGCTCATTCAGCGCTGTGCCGAATGCGGCGTGTTGCGCCATCCAGCGGCGCCGATGTGTCGCGAGTGTCGCTCTCTTGCTTGGGACACCATCGAGGCTGGCGGCCGAGGTCGCATTCATAGCTTTGTGGTGGTGCACTACCCGCAGATTCCGAGCATCGAGTATCCCAACCAAGTGGTGTTGGTCGATCTCGATGAAGGCGTGCGAGTCGTGGCTAACACGGTCGATACCAATGCCGAACAACTCGTGATCGGCGCAGCAGTTCAACTCGAGGTCCGCATGTGCGACGACGACCTGTCGTTGCCATTCTTCAAGGTGGTGCAATCGTGAACTTTGATATCAGCGACGAACAAAAGGTCGTCAGTGATCTCGCCCGGCAGATTTTCGAAGGCCACGCATCCGTCGAGCGCGTGAAGTACATCGAGCGCGAAGGCGATGGCTTCGACCGCGACTTGTGGAGCGAACTCGCCAAGGCAAACCTGCTCGGTTTGTGCATCCCCGAAGACGACGGCGGCAGCGGCTTTGGCTTGGTAGAGCTCGGTTTGATCCTCGAAGAGCAGGGTCGCCGCGTGGCACCGGTACCCGTATGGGCCACCTTGGCGCTGGGCGCTTTGCCTATCGCCGAGTTTGGTACAGCAGCGCAACGCGCGCAGTGGCTGCCAGGCGTGTGCGCCGGCGATGTCGTGCTCAGCGCGGCCCTCAACGAACGCGGTGCCGACGACGCGTTGCGTCCACTCACCACCGCTACCCGCACGGCGAACGGTTGGCATCTGAAAGGCTTCAAGCCCACGGTTCCGGCAGCTCAGTTCGCTCAGCGCGTGCTCATCACTGCTCGTCAAGACGACGGGCGCATCGGTGTGTTTCTGCTTGATCCCACGCAAGCGGGCGTTGTGGTCGAGCCTGTTCGCGCCACGAACCATCAGCCGCATGCGCATCTCGTGATCGACACCATGGTGTCGGCCGATGATCGTCTCGGCGGCCCCGACGGCGATGGCGAAGAGCAGTTGCATTTCATTCTCGAACGAGCGCTCGTTGGATTGTGCGCCTTGCAACTCGGCGTTTGCGGTGCGGCCATCGAGCAGACTGCTGCGTACACCAGCGGTCGTTTGCAGTTCTCGAAGCCGCTCAGCACATTCCAAGCAGTGGGGCACCAAGCCGCCGACGCATTCATCCTCACCGAGCCAATGCGCGTCACGATGCTGCAGGCCGCTTGGCGCCTGATGCACGGCTTGCCGTCACGCCAAGAAGTACTCATTGCGAAGTACTGGGCCAGCGAGGGTGGTCAAAAGGTGGTGCATCTGTGTCAGCATCTGCATGGTGGCATGGGCTCCGACATTGATTACCCAATTCACCGCTACTTCCTCTGGGGCGTACAGATTGAGACCACCCTCGGCTCAGGCAGCGCGCAGCTCGCCCGCATCGGCGAACTGATTGCGAGGGAGGGTCGATGAACTCTCTGCATGACGCCGATGTCAACGTCGGTGATCAGATCGCCCCGTTGGTGCTTCCGCTCACGCGCAGCCTCATCGTGGCCACTGCGTTGGCGTCACGTGACTACCAAGACGTGCATCACGACCCCACGCTTGCTCAGCAAAAGGGTTCGCAAGACATCTTCATGAACATCCTCACCACCAATGGTCTCATCGGTCGCTACATCACCGATTGGGCCGGCCCCGAATCGATCATCAAGAACGTGTCGATTCGCCTTGGTGTGCCCAACTATGCGGGCGACACGATGACCATCACCGGCACGGTCACCAGCAAGCAAGATGGTCAGATCGTGGTGGGCGTCGTTGGCGCGAACAGCATGGGTAATCACGTCACCGGCACGGTCACGCTGATGCTCGGCGCCACTGGTCAGGGCGACACCAAATGAGCCACTCAAACCGCTTGGGCGGCACCTCAGCAATCGTGGGTATCGGCGCCACCGAGTTTTCAAAAGACTCTGGTCGCAGCGAGATGAGTCTGGCGTGTGAGGCCGTTGTGGCCGCACTCGACGACGCCGGTATTCACCCAAGCGAGGTCGATGGCTTCGCCTGCTTCGGTCCCGAGAACAACCCTGAGATCGAGATCGCTCGCCACACAGGCATGAACGAACTCACCTTCTTCGGTCGCGTTCATTACGGCGGAGGCGCTGCGTGTGGCACGGTGCATCAAGCCGCCATGGCCGTTGCTTCTGGCGCTGCCGATGTTGTGGTCTGTTACCGCGCATTCAACGAACGCTCGGGGCGTCGCTTCGGCGCAGGTGTGCACGATATTCAGCCGGCGCCAACCGCCGAGCGCGCGCAGTTCAACTGGTATGCCCCGATGGGCTTACTTACGCCAGCGGCATG
Source organism: Ferrithrix thermotolerans DSM 19514 (assembly GCA_945861025.1). Taxonomy (GTDB): domain Bacteria; phylum Actinomycetota; class Acidimicrobiia; order Acidimicrobiales; family Ilumatobacteraceae; genus WLMZ01. The sequence continues at coordinate 8,266 of CAMASN010000009.1, read as the reverse complement.
GGTTGCGATGGTGGCCCGTCGGTACATGCACGAGTACGGCGCGACCAGCGAAGACTTTGGTCGTGTTGCCGTGGCCGACCGCAAGCACGCTGCCAACAACCCCAAGGCATGGTTCTACAACGAGCCCATCACGCTCGAGCAGCACCAAGCCAGCCGTTGGATTGCCGAGCCATTGCACTTGCTCGACTGTTGCCAAGAGACCGATGGCGGCCAAGCATTGGTGGTCACCAGTGTCGAGCGTGCCCGCGATCTCGCCAATCGTCCCGCGGTCATTGCGTCGGTGGCGCAGGGCACTGGCGTCGATCAGCACGTGATGACCAGCTTCTATCGCGACGACATTGCCCAGCTTCCTGAGATGGGTGTGGTGGCTCGTCAGCTGTGGGCCGGTTCGGGTCTCACCCCAGCCGACATTCAAACTGCAATCTTGTACGACCACTTCACGCCCTACGTGCTGATGCAGCTCGAAGAGTTCGGCTTCTGTGGCCGTGGCGAAGCGAAAGACTTTGTGCGCGATGGCGCCATCGAAATGGGTGGTCGCTTGCCGATCAACACCCATGGCGGCCAACTTGGTGAGGCCTACGTCCACGGCATGAACGGAATCGCCGAGGGTGTTCGCCAGATTCGTGGCACCTCGGTGAACCCCGTGAGCAACGTAGAAAATGTGCTTGTCACTGCTGGCACGGGAGTGCCAACCAGTGGGCTCATCTTGAGCACCGATCGATAGAACTCGCTGCTGGTACGCGCACTGCTACCGGCATCTACCATGAGCCAACGCTCGCAACGAAACATCCCCGAACACACCGCACCTACTTGGAGTACGAAATGACATTCGCCGACGAAGTCAACATTGGCAGCCACGACGTATTCGTCAACTCTGTTCCGCACGACCGCTTCGCACGTTTACGTCACGAGGCTCCTGTGTACCTGCATCCGCAGAGCGAGATCGATCAGCCAGCCGATGGCTACTGGGTCATCAGCCGTCACGCCGACGTGGTCAAGGCCAACCGTCAGTGGGAGAACTTCTCGTCGGGCCTCAAGGGCGCAATCATGGTCGAAGACCGGCCCGATCTCGAGATGGCTCGCATGATCATCGACCTCGACCCACCTGAGCAAACTCGTTTGCGCACATTGGTCAGCCGCGGTTTCACGCCCAAGGTCATCCGCTCGATGGAGGGTCACTACCGCGAGGTCACTCGCACCATCGTGGCAGAGGCCGTTGCCAAAGACAGTTTCGACTTCGTCACCGAGATTGCCGCCGAGCTGCCCTTGGTGGCCATTGCCGAGTTACTTGGGTTGCCCATCGAAGACCGCCACAAGGTGTTCACCTGGTCGAACACAATGATTGGCAACTCCGACCCCGAATACGCTGGCACCCCCGATATGGCGCAGGCTGCAATGGGCGAGCTGTACATGTACGCCAACGAGTTGGCCGCGGCGCGCAAGATCGAGCCACGCCAAGACATCATCACCGTGTTGTTGTCTGCCGAAGGCGATCAGCAACTCAGCGAGCACGAGTTCGACCTGTTCGTGCTGCTGCTCGCAGTTGCCGGCAACGAGACCACTCGCAACGCGCTGGCGCACGGCCTCAATGCGTTCTTGCAGTTTCCCGATCAGTGGGCCAAGGCCAAGAGCGATCCAGGCAAGTACCTCGATGGTGCGATCGAAGAGATCTTGCGCTTCGCAACCCCGGTCATGCAGTTCCGTCGCACTGCCACGCACGACATCGAGATGCATGGCGTCACCATCAAAGAGGGCGACGCCGTGATGCTCAACTACATGGCGGCCAACTACGACGAGACCGTGTTCGAGAACCCACTCGAGTTCGACATCACTCGCTCACCGAACCCACACGTTGCATTCGGTGGGGGAGGCCCTCATCACTGTCTCGGCGTGAGCTTGGCTCGTCTCGAAATGCGTATCTTGTTCGAAGAACTGTTGGTGCAGGTCGATCATTTCGAGCAGGTGGCACCTGCCGAGCGTCTGCGCTCAAACTTCATCAATGGCATCAAGCACCTGCAGGTTCGCGCAATTCCTGTTGCCTAATCGGCCGCCGTTTGGCTAGCTCGCAGGCGTGAGCGCAAACTCGGCGTTGCTGATTCCGGCAATGATCGAACTGCGCGTGCGTTGCGCATTGCCCACGAGTTCGATCGACTCGTATCGATCGAGGGCCTCATTGAGTACCACTGCTATTTCTTGTCGAGCCAACGCGGCCCCGATGCAATAGTGAGCGCCGAAGCCGAAGCCCAGATGCGGGTTGGGTGAGCGGGCGATGTCGAACTGGTGGGCGGTTGGCCCAAACACCGATTCGTCACGGTTGGCGCTGGCGTAATGCAACACCACGTGTTCGCCCGCAGCGATGTGTGCGCCGCCGAGCTCGGTGTCGGTGACTGCAGTGCGCATGAAATAGATCACTGAGCTAGACCAGCGCAGCATCTCTTCGGCGGCCGAACCAATCAGGCTGCGGTCGGCCCGCAGCCGTTGCCATTGGTCGAGGTTCTGCGCAAGCGCCACGAGGCCCGCCGACATGGTGTTGCGCACTGTCTCGTTGCCAGCGGTGAGCAGCTGCACGGCGAACATCGCGATCTCGAAATCGGTGAGACCCGCCGCAGCCAAGATCGAGAACACATCGTCGCTGGGGTGCAGTTTTTTGTGAGCCACCACACCAAGCAGGTAGCGCACCATCTCGCCTTGAATCACCAGCTTCTCTTCGGCGGTGTGGTTCGAGGCCCCGGGCACCGACACCTCGCTCCAGAGGTAGAACTTCTCCCATTCGTCGGCGGGAACACCGAGCAACTCGCAGATCACGAGCAATGGAAACGGCACCGTGAGTTCGTGTACGAGATCGACAACCGACCGTGTTGCGAACGAGTCATAGAGGCGTTGCGCATGCGCCTCAATGTGCGGCTGAAGTGCCTTCATGGCCGAGGGCCTGAACGCCGGCGCAACCAGGGTGCGATAGCGAGTGTGGTCCGGCGGATCGGTGTGCATCATCGTGGGCGGCGCCGGATATTGATGCCCGATTTCGAACGTAAGGATTCCTTGCCCGCTACAGAAACGTGCTGGGTCCACCGATGCCTGCTGCACCTCGCGGTGGTGGCTGGCGATCCAGTAGCCACCCACTTCGTTCCACGACACTGCTGCCACAGCACGCAACGCTTCGAGGTGCTGCCACGGGTTGTCGACGATCTCGCCAGCCAAGAACCCGTCGGTGAGAACAGCTTCGGTGAGCGGTTCGTGAACTCTGCGGCCGGGCGTGTTCATGTCAGGCGTGCTGCGAGCTGACCGAGACGACCTCGCCGGTCATGTAGCTGCTGTAGTCGCTGGCTAAGAACACCATCACGTTGGCGATCTCCCACGGCTCGGCGTATCGGCCGAAGGCCTCGCGCTGGGTGAGCTCGTCGAGCAATTCGTCGCTGGTGACCTTGGCGAGAAACGGATGCATTGCCAGGCTTGGGGCCACCGCATTTATGCGCACACCGCGCGGGCCAGCCTCGATGGCTGCGCAGCGAGTGAGCGCCATCACGGCAGCCTTCGCGGCGGCATAGTGAGCCTGCCCAGCCTGGGCTCGCCAGCCCAGCACCGAGGCGTTGTTCACGATGACGCCCTTGCCTCGTGGATACATGTGGTTGAGTCCGGCGCGCATACAGCGGAAGGTGCCGTTGAGGGTGACGTCGAGCACGGTGCTCCATTGGCCATCGGTCATTTCGTGCAGTTCGGCGGTGCCGCCAAGCCCAGCGTTGTTGATGAGTACATCGATGCCACCGAGGTGTGCGGCGGCTCCATCGATGAGCGCCTGCACGGACTCTTCGTTCGTGACATCGCACGGAATGCCGAGCACGCCAAGTTCTTCGGCCGACTCGGCACAACGACGCTCGTGCTTATCGCTGATGACAACCGTGGCGCCTTCTTCGACGCAGCGCTTCGCCGTGGCGAAGCCAATACCGGTGCCAGCCGCAGCGGTGATGAGCACCGTCTTGCCCACCAGTAGTCCGTGCGCGGGTACGTAATCGGGTGCGGTCATCGTGGTTCCGTTCAGGAGGGTTCTTTAGGTAGGCCGAGCACGCGCTCGCCGAGGACATTGCGTTGGATTTCGTTGCTGCCACCGTAGATGGTGTCGCTGCGGGTGAAGAGGAACAGCTTTTGTTCGAGCGACAGTTCGTAGGGCAGGTGATCGCCGATGAGCGCCGAGGCACCCATGATGTCGACAATAAGTTCGCCGAGATCGCTGTGCCATGTGCCCCAGAACAACTTGCCGATGCTGGCTTCGGGACCGGGCACACCGGCACCCATCGAGCGCAGCGCGTTCCAGCGCATGAGTTGCAGCCCGGTGTGTGCTTTGACGAGACGTTGGCGAATCACGGGGTGATCGAGTTTGCCGTGTTGGCGGGCAAGCTCGATGGCGCCTTCGAGTTCGCGCTCGAAACCAACTTGCTGAGCAAGTGTCGAGATGCCGCGCTCGAACCCGAGCAAACCCATCGCTACGCGCCAGCCTTCGCCGGGAGCGCCCACGATCATGTCGGCGGGGGTGACTGCATCGGTGAAGAAGGTCTCGTTGAACTCGCCGCCGCCAGTGATCTGACGGATGATGCGCGTCTCGACGCCAGGTTGGTCCATCGCAACGAGCAAGAACGACAAGCCTTTGTGGCGTGATGATCCGGCCTCGGTGCGAGCGACAATGAAACACCAGTGGCTCACGTGAGCCAACGAGGTCCACACCTTTTGTCCGTTGAGTACCCACTGCGCATGTGCTGCAGCGTCAGACGCATTGGACGAGGGTGTGAGCACCGCTTTGGTCTGCACGTTGGCAAGATCGCTGCCTGCATTAGGTTCGCTGTAACCCTGGCACCAACGCTCGGTGCCGTTGAGAATGCCGGGCAGGAAGCGCTCGCACTGTGCCGGTGTGCCGTACTCGATGAGCGTTGGGCCAAGCAGGTTTTCGCCCATGTGGTTCACGCGTGCAGGTGCTTGAGCTCGCGTGTATTCCTCAGCCCAGATGATCTGTTGGTTCACCGAGGCGCCGCGTCCGCCATGTGACTCGGGCCAGCCGAGACCGATCCACCCGGCGCGACCGAGTTCGAGCTCCCAAGCGACGCGTACGTCGAAGCCCACCTCTTCGTCGCCGGGGCCACCGCGGCCTTTAAGTTCGGCGTATTCGCCGACAACGGACGCCGCAAGCCACTGCTGGGCGTGGCTGCGGAAGTCGTCGTCGGACATCGACGCGAAAGACGCCTTCGACGTCTCGGCGGCCGACATCGGCTCGTTCATCAGTTGGGTGTTTCCTTCGCAGCCGCGGCGCGCTTCATCTCTTCGACCATGTCGAGGAACGGCAAACGCTCGAACTTCACCGTGGCTGGCAGACGCTCTTCGATGAGCTCTGGTGTCCAGCGGGTGTCGTTGTACATCGCGCGCACTTCTTTGGGCTGGCTCCACACGGCGATCTTGTTGCCGACGGCCGAGTAGACCTGACCGGTGATGTGCTTGCTCTTATCGCTGAGCAAGTAGACCGCCATTGGTGCGATGTCTTCGGGCTCGCCATTCTCGGCCAACTGCATGGGCACGTTTGCGCTCATGCGGGTGCGGGCCACAGGAGCAATCACGTTGGCGCGCACGCCGTAGCGCTCGAGGCCAACGGCTGCTGAATACGACAAGCTCACGATGCCGCCCTTGGCTGCTGCGTAGTTGGCCTGGGCCACTGAACCCAATGCCCACACGCCACTGGTGAAGGCAATGAGGCTGCCGCCTTCGGGCTGCTTGCGCATCGCCGCGGCTGCAGCGCGGTACACAGTGAAGGTGCCCTTGAGGTGAACGCGAATGACATCGTCGAACTCTTCTTCGCTCATGTTGAACAACATGCGCTCACGCAAGATGCCGGCCACGCACACGGCGCCGTCGATGCGGCCGTAGGTGTCGAGCGCGGCGGTGACGATGCTCTCGCCGCCCGCCATGGTGCCCACGTCGCTGGCGATGGCCACTGCCTCGCCGCCGGCTGCTTTGATCTCAGCAACCACGCTGTCGGCCACCTCGGAGCTTGGCTCGTTGCCGTCCATGCTCACGCCGAAGTCGGCCACGACGATGCGGGCGCCTTCGGCCGCTGCGAGCAGTGCAATCGACCGGCCGATGCCGCGGCCGGAACCGGTGATGGCAATGACTTTGTCCTGTAAGTAACCCGACACGAAATCCCCTTGTTATCTCTGTGGCGCACCCGCGCCGAACCGTGCTGCGAACCCTGCCAAGACTCCCGAAAAAATCCCTCGACAAAGTTTCTGACACGGTGTCAGAAACAAACGTAGCATCGACTATTCTTGGGTTTCGCATGCACCTCGCCGAAACTCCAGAACAAGAAAACCTCCGTAAAGAGCTGCGCGAATACTTCGCTTGGTTGTTGCCCCGCGAGGTGCGCGACAACATGGGCGACAGTGGCGAAGGCAACCCCGAGTTCCGCCGCATCGTGCGCCAGATGGGCACCGATGGCTGGCTCGGTCTCGGTTGGCCAAAAGAGTACGGCGGCCAGGGTCGACCACCCACCGACCAATTCATCTTGTTCGACGAAGTGCAACGCGCTCACGCACCGTTTCCGTTCGTCACGATCAACACGGTTGGCCCCACGCTCATCGCCTACGGCACGCAAGAGCAAAAGGATCAGTTCCTGCCTGGCATCTTGGCCGGCGAGACAAACTTCGCGATTGGTTACACCGAGCCCGAGTCGGGCACCGACCTCGCGTCGCTGCGTACTTCTGCGGTGCTCGATGGTGACGAATGGGTCATCAACGGCAACAAGGTGTACACCAGCGGAGCGAACCAGGCCGACTATGTGTGGCTGGCTTGCCGCACCGACCTCGAAGCGCCCAAGCACAAGGGCATCTCGATCATCATCGTGCCCACCAATGCACCTGGCTTTTCGTGGACACCCATCGTCACGGTTGGCGGCAACGTCACAACCGCCACGTACTACACCGATGTGCGCGTACCGAAGGGCAATGTGGTCAGCGAGATCAACCGCGGCTGGCAGCTCATCACCACGCAGCTCAATCACGAGCGCGTCGGTCTCGCAGCGCTCACCGGTCTCACGCACCGTCTCTACGACGACGTCGTTGCTTGGGCGTCGCTCGAGCCATCGGGCGCAGCCAACGATCAGCGCATGCTCGATCTGCCATGGGTGCAGGCCGACTTCGCGAAATGCAAGGCCATCCTTGAGGCCCTCAAGCTGATGAACTGGAAGCTCGTGCGCTCCGTCAACGACGGCACGCTCACACCACAAGCGTCATCGTCGGTCAAAGTGTTTGGCACCGAGCGCGCTGTCGAGGTCTACAAGCTGCTCATCGGAATCCTCGGGCCATTCGGTCACCTTCGTATCGGGTCGCCCGGCGCAGTGCTGCACGGCGAAGTCGAGCAGGCCGGTCGCATGGCGCAGATCAACACCTTTGGTGGCGGCGTCAACGAAATTCAGCGAGACATCGTGGCCACTGTTGGCCTCGGCATGACCCGCGCCTCACGATGAAATTCTGGTGCGCCACTGCATTCATGAACACCAACGAGTTGGTGCACATTGCGCAACTGCTCGATCAAGCCGGATACCACGGTCTGCTGATTAGCGATCACCTTGTGTACCCGCGCGAGCTCGTGAGCAAGTACCCCTACTCGCCACACCCCGACGGTCGGCCCATCTGGGCTCCCGAGACGTCGTGGCCAGATCCGTGGGTGCTCATCGGTGCGATGAGCAGCGTCACCACGCAGCTGCACTTCACCACCAACATCTACATCGCGGGTCATCGGCCCATCTTGCAAGTGGCCAAAGAAGTGGCCACTGCTGCAGTGCTCTCAAACGGTCGCGTCGCGCTTGGTGCCGGTGCCGGGTGGATGAAGGAAGAGTTCGACCTGCAGGGCCAAGACTTCTCGAACCGCGGCAAGCGGCTCAACGAGATGATCCCGGCGCTGCGCGAACTGTGGAAGGGCGGATGGGTCGAGTGGCACGGCGAGTACTACGACATCCCTGCGCTCACGCTCGAGCCGCATCCGCCAACGCCAGTGCCTATCTATACCGGTGGCCATACCGACGCCGCGCTGAAGCGTGCCGCCCGCTACGCCGACGGCTGGATTGGTAACGCCTATCCGTGGGACGAAGCCGCACACCATGTGGGTCGGCTCAAAGAGTTGTTGGCAGCCGAAGATCGCGACACATCGTCGTTTGAGATCATCTGTGGTCTCTACGAAATGCCGTCGCTCGACATCTATCGACGCGCCGAAGAAGAGCTTGGTATCACGGGCA
>CAMASN010000008.1 GCA_945861025.1 Ferrithrix thermotolerans DSM 19514 | reverse complement strand
GACACCGTCTGGAAGAAAGCGTTCGCCGCCGCAGGGTTGCAACACATGCGCATCCACGACATGCGCCACACAGCCGCAAGTCTGGCGATCAAAGCCGGTGCAGACGTGAAGGTCATCCAACGGATGCTCGGGCACGCCTCTGCTGCGATGACGCTCGACACCTACGGGCACCTGATGCCAGGCCAGGCCGAAGCCGTTGCGGACCGTCTCGATGTGCTGATGCAAGCAGTGGCTGTGTAGCCGAAAGGTTGCGTCAAAAGTGGCTCGCGGGCAAAACGCGGGCAACTTCGTTTGACGGCTGATTTCAGCGGACTCGATTTGGAGTCAGAAATAGGCTCTGACCTTGGCGGAACGAGAGGGATTTGAACCCCCGGCCCCTTGCGAGGCTTCCGCTTTCAAGGCGGATGCATTTGGCCACTCTGCCATCGTTCCGCCCGACAGGCTAGCGTCGCCGCTCATTGTCCGGTGAGCACAATTCGGTTTGAACGTGAACGATCGAGGCATCGAGCAGCGCTTGTGGTCTGGGCTGTGCAACGGTCAACTCGATATTGGCTGCACATTGCAGATGCAGGTCGGCGTTTCGTCCCGTTAGTATTGCGGGCGGAGAGGTGCCAGAGCGGCCGAATGGGGCACCCTGCTAAGGTGTTGATGGTTTCGGCCATCCGTGGGTTCAAATCCCACCCTCTCCGCCATTTCGGATCTTTGGCTTTCCGCTCGTGCGCAACCGAAACACTCAATACCCTGAGTGTCGACGGTTGGAGGTTCGTAATGCTGCGTGCGGCACGATCTGTGATTCCCGTGTTTTGCGGTGCCATGGTTGTCTGCGGCGGGCTGTTCGTCTCGTGTGCACGTGACAGCCACCCCTTGTCAGATCTCGATGGGTCACTCCAATCACAGTCGGTCGATGAGACCAACTCGCTGCCATCTATCGTCAGCGCCCCGCCTACAACAAGCGGTGTCCCTGTTCCCTCCGTCGAGGATCACGTTCGCTCCGATTTCGTAGCCGCGATGGCTGCCCGCGAGAAGTGCGACTACAAGCCAGACGCCTGCGACTTTGCGGCGGTGTCGGCGCAGGGTTCCGAGATGGACCTCGTCACTCGCCAGACGATGACGATGTATACCGACAACAACTTGCGTGCGGTTGCTGGACGCGGCGACGTGTTGATCCGGGTTGAGTCGGTGAAAGTGTCGGGCAGCGATGCGGCGTTGGTGAGCTGTGTCTTTGACACCGAGGTCATCGTCGATGTTGGGCGGGCATCCGGGGCCTTCGACGATGTTGTCTTCGACGATTCTCAACGATCCGACCGCGTGCGCTGGCGGCTCGAGCTGGCCGACGGGTCGTGGCGCATCATCAGCGGCGAACGGCTGCAGACCTTGACTGGAGGTGACCTGTGCGATTTTTAGTGGGCATAGCGATGACGGTTGCGACCGCACTTCCGTCGCCGGCTTTGGCGGCTGGCACGATGGGCTCGGGAAACGGATCGGGCGGACAGGCGGGTGGCACCATCACGGCAGGCGTGCAGTTCGGTTCGCCGCCCGCGGCAAAGGGCAAAACCGATACCAAGGGTTGCACATGGTGGCCCGCTGGCGAGCTACAGACGTTCGAGTCGTTGATGGTGACCGAGAAAATGGTCAACGGCATCAAGTACATCATGTTCTATCGCTCGTGTCCCACCTCGGGCCTGGCCTATTGGGTGCCGCAGATTCCGGCGGTGCGGCTGGGCGCGAATGCCGCCGACGCCGTACGGCAACGACTCCCGAGTCCGCGTGTTGGTTCGGCTCCACCTGCCGACCGGGTTGTGGTGCGCGTCGGCATGTGGCTGTGGACCAACCCCGCTCAATACCAACCTGTGTCAGTCACGGCGTGGGTGCCAACCACCACTGGCATTGTGTGGGCAACCACGACAGCCACCCCGATCCGTTTGGTGTTCGTGTCGGGCGAGCCTGGTGCGTCGCCTATGTCGTGCCAAGGCCCGGGTCGCCAGTGGTTGCCTCAGTACGGCGACGAGCTGGAGTCGTCGTGCATGTATACGTATCAACACTCGTCGGAGATCACGGCGTCTGATGTGTTTGATGCAACGTTGTCGATCGTGTGGTCGGTGCGATGGACATCGAATGTTGGGGCCGGCGGATCACTCGGCGAATACACCACGTCGACCAACCAGCCGATCACGGTCAACGAGATTCAGGCGATTGTTGGGGGCTGAGGCGGCGCCACCAAATGTTGCAATTTGATGACGACAGGGATAGACATTTCTACATCTAGCCAAGCGACATGTCGCAGGGGCGACGTTTTTCAGCGCCCTTCAATCGTTCACAGACAGGCCACTGGGGTCGTGACGTGAACGAGAAAGGGCACGAAGTGAGTCAACACAACGATCATGGTTTTTGGGACGACGACCGCACCTACGCATCATCTCCTCGCCGAACTCGCCCATCGCTTGGGCTGTTTTGGTCGCGGCTTGGCATCATCGGTCTCGTTGGGGCGATTGCTATTCCGGTGGCGTTCGCCGTCTCGAAGAATGAATCACTCGGCTCGGTTCCTGCAGCTGAGGCGCAGGATCAAATCGTCGCAGCGCCAGTAGAGACCCTCGCCCTCGTGATTGAGCCGGTGGCGACCGCACCTGTGGCTCTTGAGCCAAGCAGCACGGCTGCGCCAATCACGGCGACCACCACCGCACCGACCACCACCGCACCGACCACCACCACCGCGACCCCGCCAAAGCCCAAGGCCGAGTGCAAGACCCGCTACACAGTGGTCGGTGGCGACTCGTGGATTCTCATCGCCAAGAAGGTGGGCGTGTCATTGAAAGAGTTGTTGGCCGCCAGCAACTCGAGAACCTCGACGCTGTTGTTGCCCAAGCGCACGGTGTGCTTGCCAGCGAACGCCACGTTGCCAAAGGTGGTGGTGGCCAAGCCCAAGCCCAAGCCAGTGCCTGCGAAGCCAGCAAAGGCGGCGAAGGCTGCTGCGAGTTCCCCCGCAACATCGGCCAAGCCAAGGGCGACCCAGTCAACGGTGCCTGATGCTCCCGCAGGACGTAGCTATTCGGCTGGCGAGGTTGAGCAGATCATTCGCGATGTCTGGCCCGATGATCTCGAGAACCAGGCACTTGTGATTGCGAAACGTGAGAGCAATCTGCGCCCAGCGGCGCACAATTCATGCTGCGTCGGACTCTTCCAGATTCATTGGACTGCCAACCAGCGTTTCTTGAACAGCATTGCAATCATGTCGGTGACCATGCTGTACGACCCAATCATCAACGCAACAGCGGCCTACCGCATGTACATGCGTAACGGTTGGGCACCGTGGTCGTGACAACGAGACGCCACCGAGCGTTTTCGTTTCGGGTGTCGGCCGCCTAGACTCCCTGCTGTTATCTGCACTGGTAGCTCAATGGATAGAGCATCTGACTACGGATCAGAAGGTTCGGGGTTCGAGTCCCTGCCAGTGCGCCAAGCTCTTTGAGCTCGTCTGTGATCAGCGGCCCCTCCGGGGGCCGTTGGCGCGTCGGGGCTTATTTCACCACTATCGCGATGATCATCAATGCAGCGAGCGTCAACGTGGGGACGAGCGGCAATTCGCGGAACCCGTCGAGGAGCTTGGTCGTACGACCTTTGTCTTTTTGTGTGGTCTCGACCTCGTCTCGGTAGTCGATCGGGTATTGCTCGATAGTTTTGCGATAATCCATGAATTCCTCGTGTACATCCGCTTTGTTTCTCGGCAAGCGGCCATAGAGCCATTAAGAACTGCCAGTAGGTTCAAGGCAATGGGCTGTTAGCAGCGGCACTCAAGGGCTCATCCACTGGCGCTGCGTGACCCTGATGTCGCTGGTCTTTTGTCGCTTCAGGGTGTGTACCGGGTACAAGCGAGTTGCGAAGCCCGTCGCTGTCTACGACTCAGTCGCGGTGGAGCACCTGCTCAGAGGGCTACGGCTGGACATTGATCAGTAATGAGACCGTACTAGTACCAATAAGTACCCTGAGCAGGTATTTTGTGCCATGTTTGGGCGCAAAAGAATGGGACCTATTGCTGTGGCCCGCGAATTACGCGCGATTTGATGCTGTCGATGAGCCGATCGATCAAGTATTCATACGACTCGTCGAAGGGCTTGTCGGCCCCGGTGGTCCAGCGCAATGAAAAGGCGCGATCGGCCAATCGATCCATATAACGAACCAAATTGGGGTAACGGCGAGGGTCGAGCCCGGCCAGCTGAGCGGCCGTGTTGGCCGCCCAGCTGGGGTTGTCCTTCTCGGCGAGTTGGGCGAGCTCAAGGCTGACGAAGCCCACTACAGAACCCGTGAGCGAGTTGTAGGAGTCAACGATTTCGCTCTCGGGAACCCCGGCTGCCACGAGATGGGCGATGATCGCCTCAGCAATGGCCAAGCCGCCTTGCTCGTTGAGGATCTCGCTGCCGATGAGCCGGGCGATGTTTGGGTGCCGGTGACAAGCCGCTCGGTACCGTCGGCTGAGCTCGCGAGTCCACGTTTCCCAATCGTCGGGCATTGCTGGCGGAACGACGCCTCGCATCCATCGGCTGCCCACTGCGGCCAGAAGCTGGCTCCTGTCGCCAATGTGCCAATACAGGGCTGCCGGATACACACCCATCGCCGTGGCCAGCGAGCGCATGCTGAACTCTTTGGCGCCACCCTGGTCAATCAGGCGGCTGGCGGCGGTGACAATGGCGGTCTTGGTCAATGGAACGGATGGCAAGGTGCCTTGATTCGATTTCTTCTTGGCTTTGTTGTCCACCGCCGCGGCCTTTCACAATGAGTCTGCCCATGAGTTCGCGCGATGAGCTTCGGCTGCTCAACAAGATAACTCTTACGTAATCTTGTACGGTGTACAAGAATACCACGCCTAGGTACGAGGAGACGTTGTGTACCCAGATCTGAATTCAAGGTCCGCGAAGCTGTACGAGCGCGGCCGCTCGGTAATGCCGGGCGGCAACAGCCGCGTTGGCGTGATGTTCGAGCCGTACCCGCTCTATGCCGCGAGCGGCAAGGGCTGTCGGGTGATCGATGTCGATGGCGCCGAACGCATTGACTTTGTGAACAACTGGTCGTCGCTCATCCACGGACACGGCAATCCGGCGGTGCTTGCTGCGTTGGCAGAGCAATCGCAAAAACTCCTTGCAGTAGGTATGCCAACCGAAGTCGAGATTGAGCTCGCCGAACTGCTGTGCGATCGGGTTCCTGGGATTGAGCAGATTCGATTCTCGAACTCTGGTTCGGAAGGTGTGCTGATGGCGTTACGCGCTGCGCGCGCGTTCACGGGGCGGGCCAAGATCGCCAAGGTCGAGGGTGCCTACCATGGCAATGCCGACTCGATTGAGGTGAGCGTGGCGCCATCGCCAAAGTCGTTCGGTAGCCCAACCGCGCCGACCAGCGTGGCCGCCACTGAGGGACTCACCGAGAGCGTGCTACGAGACACCCTCGTGCTGCCGTTCAACGACGTCGATGCCACCCGTGAGTTGATCGTGAGTCATTCGGCTGATCTCGCAGCGGTCGTCATCGACCCAGTGGTTTCGAGAATGGGCTTCGTCGAGGCCACGCCCGAGTATCTGCAAATGATCCGCGAGGTCACGCTCGAACTCGGCATTGTGCTCATTTTCGATGAGGTGTTTTCGTTTCGTACTGGGTACCACGGCGTGCAAGGCCGCTACGGCATTACCCCCGACCTCACAGCGCTTGGCAAGGTGATCGGTGGGGGATTACCCGTTGGAGCAACCGGTGGGTCCGCCGAGATCATGTCGGTCTTTGATCAAACCATCAAGCCCTTAAGGGTCGAACATGGCGGCACATACAACGCCAACCCAATGACCATGGCGGCTGGTTTGGCCAGCATGGTTCAGATGACACCCGACGCCTATGCGCGCCTTGATGCGCTCGGCGAGCGCGCCCGATCGGGGCTACGTGATGCGATTGCTGACGCTGGATTACCAGGCAAGGTGTACGGCTGCGCATCGATGGTTTCGCTTATCTTCAGCAACGAGCCATTCTCGAATTATCGCGAGTTGCCGTTACGTCGACGCGAGGCCGAGATGGTCTACATGCTGCACCGCTATCTACTGAATCATGGTGTTCAGATCATCCCTCATGGCATGCTCATCTTGTCGACTGCGATGACCGAGGCCGATATCGATTTCATGGTTGACCGAGCGCGAGATGGCATGCGCGAAATTGCCACCACCTTCAATTCTGGGAGCTCGTCGTGAGTTTGAATCTCGATCACATCCGTCCGCTGTTTCCGGCCCTCGACGTGCACGATCACGGTCGTCGCCGCACGTATCTCGACAACCCCGCAGGTACTCAAGTGCCGAGACAGGTCATCGATCGAATGCTGCATGCGCTGGTGCATTGCAACGCAAACATGGGCGGCAACTTCACAACTACTCGTGAGGCAACGGCGCTAGTCGACTCGGCTCACGCAGCGATGGCCGACTTTTATAACGCCAATTCGGCGCGTGAAATCGTGTTTGGTCCAAACTCGACATCGCTTGCCTTCGTCATCACGCGTGCGATTGCGCATCTGTTCAACGAGGGCGACGAGATCATCGTCACTCGCATGGAGCACGATGCCAACGCGTCGCCGTGGCGCATCTTGGCCGAAGAGCGCGGCTTGATACTGAAACGGCTCGACTTCGACCGCTCGAACTATCAGCTCAACATTGAGCAACTCGATGAACTCGTCACCGACCGCACTCGATTCGCAGCCATCAACTACGCCAGCAATCTGCTCGGCACCATCAACGATGTGAAGGGAATCTGCAGCCGCATTCGCGCTGCTGGCGGCCTCACCTATATCGACGCTGTGCAGTATGCGCCACACGGTCCCATCGATGTGCGAGAGCTCGGATGCGATTTCTTGGTTTCGTCGGCATACAAGTTCTATGGCCCGCACCAAGGTGTGCTCTGGGCACGCGAAGAACTGCTAGAAAAACTTCACCCGTACAAACTGCGCGTGTCGAGCAACGAACTGCCCGGTCGATTCGAGACCGGCACCCAGTCGCTCGAGGGCCAGGCCGGCACGCTCGGTGCAGTCGACTATCTCGAGTGGGTTGGGCAGACAATGGGAACAGAGTTCAAGATTGCCAATAGAAGCCACACTGAGCGCACCAGCAATATTCATGCTGGTCTGCGCGCGATGGCTTCGTACGAAGAGACCTTGTCGACCCGCCTCATCGAAGGCCTCGTCGGATTCGACGATGTCATCGTGCATGGCATCACCGACCCAGCTCAGTTCGCCAAGCGCGTGCCGACTGTCTCGATCTCGAAGCCGGGCATGCGGCCAGCAGACATGGCGACCGCGCTCGACGACAGGGGAATCTTCGTGTGGGACGGTCACTCGTATGCCCTCGATGTGGTCGAGTGGCTCGGGCTCGCCGATAAGGGTGGTGTTGTCCGCTTCGGGCCAACTCACTACAACACCATCGAAGAGATCGACTTCACTCTCGAAGTCGTTGCCGACTTTCTTCGTCGCGGTTAGCTCATGCCTCACGATTTCGATGGCGATTGGTGTGTCGACCACACAACGCTGCACTTCGAACTCGATGCGCAGCGCACAGTGGTTACATCTACCTTGGCTGTCCGGCGAAATGGGTTGGCACCGCTCGACGCGCCGTTGGTGCTCGACGGAAAAGGCTTCGAGTTGTCGCTCGTCAAGATCAACGGTCGTGTCCTCGGTGAGAGCGAGTACGTACAGAGCGCTGTATCGCTGCAGCTTTCATTGGATGGTCTCAGTACAGCCGACGTCACCTGCATCGTGGTGGTTGCGCCAGGTGGGCCAACGCAGCCAGGGCTCACCGCGCGCCCAGGCATGTTGAGCACCAACTGCGAGCCCCACGGGATGCGGCGCTTCACATATTGCCTCGACCGACCCAACGTGAGATCGACATATAGGGTCACCCTTGTTGCCGACCCGACTCAGTATCCGGTGCTGCTGTGCAACGGCGATCGCGTCAGCGAGGGCACGCTTGACGATGGGCGGCATTGGGCTTCGTTTAGTGATCCGATCCCCAAACCCACCTACCTGTTTGCCCTCGTTGCCGGCACGCTTGACCACCAAAGCTCTTCGCACACGACAAGCGACGGCCGTCGTATCAATCTCGAGGTTGTCGCGGCTCCAGAACTGATTGGTGGTGCCGCATATGCGCTTGAGCTGATGCCCGAGGTGATGGCCTGGGACGAAGCCCAAGGTGGAGTTCCTCACGACCTCGACACGCTGCGCTTCGTCGCTATTCCGGGTTACCCAGATGCCACCGAATATCACGGCCTGATGTTCTTTGAGCCCACCACGTTGCTCACCGATCCGGCCGGATACACCGACGACGATCTTGTGGCCATCCTTGCCAACGTGTCGCACGAGTATCTGCATCAGGTTCGCGGCAATCGCGTCACGGTTTCCGATTGGCAGCAGTTGGCACTCAAAGAAGGGCTCACGGTTCTTGGTCAGCACGACTTCCGTGAACAGCGCTATGGCCCAGCAGGTCGAATCCAGTTTGTGATCGACTTGCGCCGTCTTCAGTTCCCCGAGGAAATCACCGTGGGCGCTGCGGTGCTGCAGCCGGGCGTGACCGATCCGGCTCAGTTGTACACCCGAACCACCTACTTCAAAGGCGCCGAAATCTTCCGCATGCTCCGCAGCGTTGTGGGCAGCGCAGCTTGGCGGCAGGCGTTTGTGGCGTTCATCGAGCGCTTCGATCTGCGTAGTGCCGGAGTCTTCGATTTCGTCAACGAACTTCGCGCTGCTGCGCCGCATCAGGCTGAAGCCATCGATGGAGTTGCTCGATGGTTTTCACTTGTCGGGCGCCCCGTAATCGCTGCCACCACCGCCTCCGATTCAGACGGCCTGCTGACCATGAGCCTCAAGCGAACCGACTCGCTTGGCGATGACCCGGCGGTGTTCATTCCCATCGATGTTGCATTCTTCGCAGCCGATGGAGCTGCCATCAAGGTCGCAGCGGTTGGCTCGGCGGGCTCGGCGCAGAGAAGCCATGTGCACCAACTCTTGCTCACAGAGCGGTCTCAGCGCTTTAGCTTCCGAGCTGTGTCGACATCGATCCCGTCGCTCTTGCGGGGCTATACGGCGCCGATCGATCTCAGCACCGACCACACCAGCGAGCAGCTCGCCGTCATTGTTCAGAGCGAATCCGATGCGGTGGCGAGGTGGCTGGCCGCGGAGCAACTCATGATTCGCGGCATCGATGCGATCCGCCGCGACGATGCGGCGGCAAGCGGCGCCGTTGTCGAGTTGTTAGCTGCGTCGCTTGGCGCCGTGCTGATGAATCCCGCAGAGGATCCTGCGACCGTGGCGCATCTCCTTGCATCGCCTGATGAATACGCCATCGGCGATCGCGACTGGCTGATTGATGTCGATGGAGTCCACAACGGTCTGATGGCTTTCCGCAGGCGGCTTACTGAAGCGATTACCCCGCAACTTCGCGAAGCCTTCGAACGTAATGGTGACGACATAGCGCAAAGTTGGCAGGCACGCGACATTGCCAAACGCTCACTGACCGATGTGTGTTTAGGGCTGCTGCTCGAAACTGGCGATACGGCCGATCTCGATCGGGCCGTCCGGCGCATCGACTCTTCGAACAACACCACCGCAGTTCGGGCTCTTGTTCAGCTCGCGCATCACGATGGTGCCATCGTCGAAAAAGCATTGGCCCGTACTCGCGAACGTTGGAGTGGGTCACCTCGGTTACTCGAGCGTTGGATTCGCGCCCAGTCGGGTTCGCGAAGCGCGAGCACGATTCAACGCATTCGGGCGATCGTCGACAGTGACCTCTACGTGCGCACCGACCGAGCACGGATAATGGCGGTGTGGTTCCCCTTCTGCACCAGAAACCGCAGTCAGTTCCACCACCTGTCTGGTCAGGGCTACGCGGCATTTGTCGACGAGACCGCCGAACTGTTTCAGGTAAACCCGGCTCTGGTGCTGCGCCTCGTGGGCGATCTCTTGCAATTTCAACGATTCGACGAGGCTCGTCAAACGCTGATGCGATCCGAACTCACTCGGATGCGGACGATGCCTGGCCTGCCTCAATTTGCAGCCAGCCGGCTGGATCAGTTGTTGGCTCCCCGATGACTGCGCGCATCGGTGTGCTCGGCTACTCGCACGAAGCAAACATCTTGGCTGCTCCCCTTCGATTGAGTGACGGACTCGATGTGCGGTCCCGGCCCGGCGGCTTGGCCGCAAGCTGGGAGGCGGGACCATTTATCGAGACGCTTGCGACGCTGATGGCATTCGAACTTGTTGCCTTGCCCACGCTCGAGTTCAGAGCCGGCGGGCCGCTGCTCGACTCCGATTTCAGAAAGCTCATGGCGACCCTCTCTAGTGAGTTGAGATCTGCTGGGCCACTCGATGGCATCGGCGTGCTTGGCCACGGCGCCGGCACTACTACCTCAGCCTCCGATCCCGATGGCGAGTACCTCTCGCTCGTGCGTACCATCGTTGGCCTCAACGTGCCGATCGTGGCGGTGCTCGATCTGCACGCCAATGTCTCTGCTGCAATGGTCGGTGCATGTGATGGCATTGTTGGTTATCGCACGAATCCCCACGTCGATATCCATGATCGGTTACGCGAGGCTGCGGTCCTATTGCATCGCCTGCTCAGTGGCGTTCGTACGGTGAGGGCTTTCAGCAAACTGCCGTTGGTGCTGCCCCAAATCGCGCAGCTCACCACGGCCGGCGAACCACTTGGCGAAGTTGTCGAGTTGGGTCAGCAGCACTGTGTCGAGCCGATTATGAATGTGTCGATTTTTGGTGGCTTCGCTTTGGGCGACTCGCCCGATTGTGGCCTGTCGGTGGTTATCACCGCTGCTGACAATGGTCGCAGCGAAGCCGCTGCCTTGGCACGGTCGTTGGCCGACCGAGCGTGGTCGCTGCGCGGTCGTTATCGGCTGCATGCCACGGCTTTGGCCGATGCAGTAGTGGCCGCGGCGCGTACATCGAACTCTTTGGAGCCCGCGGTGTTGTTGGCCGATGTGGCAGACAACCCGGGTGGTGGCGCGCCAGGCAACTCCACGTTTGTACTTCGCGCGCTCTACGAAGCGGGCGTTGCCGATGTGTGTATGGCACTGCACTGCGATGCTGCGCTCGTCGACGAAGCTTGGCAGGTCGGCGTCGGTGGCGAATTCGGGGCCACCTTCAATCGTGGTTCGGTCGATGAGCTCGCCGTGCCCTTCGCTGCTCATGCGATCGTGCTCGCTCTGATCGACAACGAATTCGTTCCGACACATGGGGTGTACGAAGGTGCGGTGCGGTCGCCGGGTCGGTCGTGCGCTCTGAAGATTGGCGGCATCACGGTGGCGGTGGCGAGCAAGCCACTGCAGTGCGCCGATCCCGACACGATGCGCCATGTGGGCATCGCGCCAGAGTTGGCGCGAGTGGTGGTCGTGAAATCGCGTGGTCATTTCCGCGCTGGCTTCGACACGATGTTTCACCCAGAGCAGATGATTGAAGTTGGGGCGCCTGGTGTCGCCACCCCCGATCTCGCGTCGGTACGGTGGCGACATCTCCCGCGGCCGGTCTTTCCGCTCGACGATGTTTCTGACCGCGCGATGATGAACCGAAGCGAGGTAGTGCTGATGCCGGAGCCGATCTCACCACCCAATGGAGCATCGCAATGATCGAAGGCACTGTGCATGTTGTTGCCACCGGCGGCACCATTTCGTCGCATTTCGACGGCACCGACTGGACAGGTCTCACGGGCGCCGAACTGATTGGCGAACTCACGGAGGTTCAGGTTGCGGTGCGTGTCACCGATGTTGCTTCGGGTTCAAGTTCGAACCTTTCGGTCGACGACATGGTGATGATCGTCGCCCAGGTGCAAGCAGCTATCGATCAAGGCGCAATGGGCGTTGTGGTGCTGCACGGAACCGACACGTTGGAACTCACTGCGTTTGTCGCGGACCTGTTGCTCGGATCGCGCACCTCGGTTCCTGTGGTGTTTACGGGCTCTATGCGAGTTCATTCGCACAACGAGCCAGACGGTCCATTGAACATCGTGCAGTCCATTGCGCTCGCCGCGTCGCCGGACGCTCGCAATCGCGGTGTGATGGTGTGCCTCAATGGCGAAATTCATTCAGCGCGTCGCATCACCAAGATCGATGCAACAACTGTGAATGCGTTTACGTCGGCACCGTTCTCAGCGGTAGGAAGTTTCGTCGAAGAGTTACCACGGTTCGTTGCGCCCTCCGACCGGACCGTTGTTGACACCACAGCTCTCGAACCGGCGGTCGTGCTTCTCACGGCGTACCCCGGCATGGCTCCAGAGTTGTTCGATCTGGCGGTCACCGGAGCACGGGGCATCGTGCTCGAAGTTTTCGGCGACCTCAATGTGCCGATGGCGTTGTGGGGTCCGATCCATCGTGCATCACAAGCGGGCGTGCTCGTGGTGTTGGCGTCTCGGCCGTATACCGCAACGTTCGATGACGATGGACTTGCGCTCATGGGTGCCATCGGGGCCGGCGGCCTCAGTCCGCAAAAGGCGCGCCTCGCCACGATGGCTGCGTTGGGTTCTACCTTTGATCGCGAGTCAGCTATTTCGTTTCTGCGGTTGCTGCGCGATCTCCCGACATCGGAGCACAGATGAACGGGCAACGGTTACAAGAACTCGTCGACGCCGAGGTGGCCGGTACCTCACCAAGCTGCATCCTGCGTGTCGAGTACCCAAGCGAACACTTCGTCTGGCAAGGCTCGGCTGGCACGGTCAGCCGCAATGACGCGACAGCGGTGTTACCAACCGACTCGTTTCGTATCGCCAGCATTACGAAGACCTTCACGGCAGCGGTGCTGATGCAGTTGGTCGATGAGCACCGGTTGCAATTGGACGACCAGATGGTGTCACTTCTCGACCCGTCAATGCGCGACCTCGTCGATCAGGTGCATGTCTTTGAGGGTCATTCGTACGGCCACGAGATCACGGTGCGTCAGTTGTTGCGCCATTCGAGCGGCCTCTTCGATTACGCGAGCGCTCCCGAGTTCTTCAGCTTGCTGGGCGCCGACCCCAGCAAGGTGTGGACTCCGCGAGAGCTTGTGGAGCTTGCGGTTACTGCTGGCTCGGCATTGTTCGCGCCCGACCTGGGCTATGGCTATGCGTATTCGGACACGGGTTATGTGCTGCTCGGATTGATCATCGAGCAACTCGACCTATGTGCGTTGCATGAGTCATACCGGCGACGGATTTTGACACCACTCGGCCTCAGCGAGACTTATCTCGAGGGTTACGAAGCGCATCGGGGACCACAGCTCACGCATGCGCACGAGGGCGATCTCGACGTCATGGCGATTCACGGTTCTGCCGACTGGGCCGGCGGAGGGTTGGTGTCAACGGCCGCCGATCTTGCCGCCTTCATCGCAGCGTTAGTACGTGGCGACGTGGTGAACCGCGTCGCACTTGCTGAGATGTTTGCTTACGACTTTCGAGCGCTCGATCCGGCGCGTCACACAGTGGGCTACGTGGGCTACGGCCTTGGTGTCGACGCGCGGCAGAGCAACGGCCTCGAGTTGCGCGGCCATCGCGGGCACTGGGGCGTGCTGATGCACATTGAGCCCACGAGCGGTCTGGTGATCACTGGCACCGTCAATCAGGCGAGTTATCGCCCCGATGTGTTGATGCATGGCGTGACCGAACTGATTGTCGGCCGGCCCTCTCGCTGATGTCCAGATTCATCTTGTACGGTGTGCAAGAATGCGCGAGTATTTGACCGCCTTGTTGTCCACGTTCGTTGAGGGCTGCAAGCAACCTTTTGGGAGGGCTTCGTGAACGCACGCATTTCGAAATCAAGGGTTCGCTTCTTCGCAGTTGCTGCTGCAGTGGCTGTTGTGGGCGCGCTTGTGCCAGCGTGCAGCAGCAGTTCGCCAGCATCGAGCGACGTCACGTCCGCGGTTGCCGACACCACAGCGTCGTCAGAGGCCGCAGTCACCACCGAGGTAGCCGCTCCTAAGTCGGGTGGCAACCTCGTGGTTGGCGTCGAGGCCGAAGCGACAGGTTGGAGTCCACAAAACGACGCGTGGGGTCATGGTGGACACGACGTGGCTCGTGCCGTCTTCGACACCCTCGCCGCATACGACCCAGCAGGCGTGGCCCAGCCGTACCTTGCTGAGTCGATTACAGCCAATGCCGATTCGACTGTGTGGACCATCAAGGTGCGCCCCAACGTCACCTTCCACGACGGCGATCCGCTCACTGCCGATGCCGTGATGCAGAACTTTGATGCCGCCTTGGCGAGTCCCATCGCAAAGGGAGCCATTGCGCTGCTGTCGTCAATGAAGGTCGTCGACGATCTCACCCTTGAGATGACGATGTCGAAGCCATGGGGCGCGTTCCCCAATGCACTCACCGGTGGGTTCGCCGGTCAGCTTGGCTACATCGCTGCACCGAAGATGTTGGCGAGCCCCGATGGCAGCCGCAGTCCTGTTGGAACGGGTCCCTTCGTGTTCAAAGAGTGGAGCCCCGACGACCATCTCACGGTGGTTCGCAACGACAAGTATTGGCAAACGCCAGCCTTACTCGACTCGGTTGAGTTCCGCCCCATCACCAACTCAGACAGCCGTAAGGCTGCGTTTGCCAGCGGTGACATCGACGTGATCGCTACCGCGAACTCTCCTGAGGTGAAGAGCTATCTCGAGCTTGAGTCGCAGGGCAAGGCTCATGTCGTGAAGGCGCCGCCGAGCGACCCCGATGTGATCTTGCTGAACACCTCAAAGCCACCGCTTGACGACCTTCGGGTGCGCAAGGCGATGGCTATGGCGCTTGACCTCAACCGCATTGTCGATTTCCTCGAAGGCACCGGCGTAAAAGAAGTGGCTACCGGTCCGTACCCTAAGGATTCGTTCTGGTACTCCAAGACTGACTACCCCCAGTTCGACGTTGCTGCCGCAACGAAGTTGATCGACGAGTACACGGCCGAGAACGGCCCAATCAAGGTTGAGTACGCAGGTAACCAGGACCCCTTCATCGTGTCCTTCCAAGAACTGATTCAGTCGATGTGGGCCGATGTTGGCATCACGGCCGACATCGTGTCGCGGGCGCAGGGCGAGAACGTTGGCGCAGTATTGGGAGGCAAGTACGACGTAACGGGTTGGGGTGGCATCGGCGGCGATGATCCCGACAACGATTACAACTACTTCCACTCTGGTACGGGCCTTGACCTCACCAAGTTCTCAAGCCCAGCACTCGATGCAGCACTCGATCAGGGACGTGCCCTCAGCGACCCGACTGCTCGCAAGGTGCAGTACGACATCGTGCAGAAAGAACTTGCGGCCAACGTGCCGTTCTTGTGGCTTGAGTTCACCGGTTGGACCGTGGTGGGTCAGGGCAAAGTGATGGGTCTCGACGCATTTACATTGCCAGACGGGTCTCCGGGTCGGCCGCTTACGGCGGCGCGCTTCTATCTCAAAGATGTGTGGCTCGATCAATAGTCACCGCAACTACGCTCGTCGTTCATGAGGCTGGTTCTCGCCCGGCTAGTACGCCTAGTGCTGGTGTTACTCGCGGTTACCGCCGCGTCATTTTCGATGATCAGTCTGTTGCCAGGCGACACGGTCGATTCAGTGCTGGGAGCCAAAGCAAGTGCCCAAGATCGTGAGAAGGCACGCGAAGAACTGCATCTCAACGACCCCTTGCCGGTTCGTTACGTTTCGTGGCTGAGCCACGCAACGCAAGGTGATCTTGGCAAGTCGTATCGAACAAAGCAGCCGGTTGCTGAAGCTATTCAGCAGCGCATTGGGCTCACGCTCGAACTCGTGGTGCTCTCGCAGCTGATTGCGTTGCTGATTGCGACACCGATGGCTGTTGCATCGGCGCTTCGTCCAGGTAAGTGGCTTGACCAAACATCATCAGCGCTGTCGCTTGGCATGCTCGCCGCTCCGGCGTACATGCTCGCGGTCGGAATGCTGGCGGTGTTTTCGGCCAAGTTGCATTGGTTCTCGCCAACCGGATTCACGCGCATTAGCGAGGACGTCCTCGACCACTTTCGCACCTTGACGTTGCCGTCGTTGGCGCTTGCATTGCCCGAGGTAGCTATCTACATGAGGCTGCTGCGCAGCGAACTCATCAATACATTTCAGCAGGACTACATCTGGTTCGCTCGGGCAAAAGGCTTGGGCACGGGCGCCATCGTCCGCCGACATGCGTTGCGACCATCTTCGGTCGGCGTGATCACGGTTGCAGGCGTCACGATGGGTCGCATGATCGGTGGCACGGTGATGGTCGAGAGCATCTTTGCTTTGCCGGGGCTTGGCGGGTACACAATCGACGCAATCACGCACCGCGATTTTCTTTCTTTGCAGGGCGCCATCGTTGTGTTCACCGTTGCCTTTGTGATCATCAACTTTTTGGTCGACATCTTGTACGGCGTTCTCGATCCGAGGACGCGGATATGAGTCCCGTGACGAACAACGCTGGCGTGGCTCATCTCGATGCTCCGCAGGTGGACGATGAGGGGCTGGGCAAGGCCCGGTTACCTGTCTCGAATTTCATTGCGATTGGTTGGCTGATCGCGTTGTCGCTCGTGGCGCTGTTTGCCGATGTTCTGCCGTTTGCCGACCCAAAGGACACCCGCGCCGGTAAGCCACTCAGCGGGCCTTCGTGGCACAACTGGTTGGGAACGGATCAACTTGGTCGGGACTTGTTCTCGCGAAGTGTGTACGGAGCGCGGGTCTCGATTCTCGTGGGCATTGCCGCGGTGTTGCTGTCGTGTGTTGTGGGTGGCTGCATCGGTATGTTTGCTGGGCATTCGCGCCGCCGCGCCGACACGGTCATCATGTTCATCGTCGATGTGTTGCTTGCGTTTCCGGCCCTACTGCTTGCCGTGTCGATCGTTGCATTTACAAATAGTCGCGGGCCGGTGACCGTGGTGTTTGCCATCGCGCTGATCTACTTGGGGCCCACAGTGAGGATTGTTCGCGGACTCACACTGAACGTGGGTAAGAACGACTTTGTCTTGGCCGCACGCGCGATCGGCTCGAAGAACTCGCGGGTGATCAGGCGCGAGATTCTTCCCAACGTGTTGCCGTCGATTCTCTCGTTAGCGATTGTGGCGATTGCTGGGGCGATGGTTGCCGAGGGTGGCCTCGCCTATCTCAACTTGTCGGTGGCGCCACCCACTCCAACATGGGGAGCGATGATGGCTTCGGGTGTCAGCAAACTGGACCGCAGCGTCTATCCGGCTGTGGTGCCGGCAGCAGCGATGTTCTTGACGGTGTTGGCACTCACCGTCATCGGCGATCATTTGCAGCAGCGCGGCAATCGAGAAGGGGGCGCGGTATGACATCGGCCAACGAATATCAGACAGTGGTAGAGAACTCACTTGTTGGTGCTGTGCGTGTCGCCGGCCGGGTACCCGAAAGCTTTTCAATCGTCGACCGCATGCAGCGCTATGGGGTTCCGGGCGTCGCCGTGGCGGTTGTCGAAGACGGCGAACTGCATTGGGCGAGCGGATTTGGCGTTCGTGCCCATGGCCGTTCGCCAGTTGTGCCCGGCACGCTGTTTCAGGCGGCGTCTATCAGCAAGGTCGTCAATGCTGTGGGCGCGCTCGCACTGGTCGAGAGCGGTGCGCTCGATCTCGACGTCGATGTGAACACGTATCTCAAGCGCTGGCGGGTTCCTGACAATGAGTTCAGTGCAGAGACCCCTGTGACCTTGCGCAGGTTGCTGAGCCATACCGCTGGCACCACGACGCCGGGTTTCCCCGGCTATGCGCCGGGCGCTACGTTGCCCACCTTGGCGCAGGTGCTTGGCGGCTTGGCACCGTGTAACACCACTGCGGTGTTGATCGACACCAAACCCGGCACGGCCTTTCGCTATTCGGGTGGGGGCACCACCATCGTGCAGATGCTCGTCGAAGACGTCACCGGACGTGCATACGCCGATGTGATGCGCGACATCGTGCTTGCACCGCTGGGTATGTCAGCGAGCAGTTTCCAGCAACCGTTCGGCGATCTCGATGCAGCCGAAGCAGCGTGTGGACACGATGTTTCTGGGCAGATGCTTGCCGACGGGATGAACGTGTATCCCGAGTTGGCGGCCGCTGGCCTCTGGACCACCGTGCTTGATCTTGTTTGCTTTGTGACAGCGATGCAGCGAACGCTCGGCGGGCTTGAGTCACCGATTATCTCGCGCGAAATGGCCGACCTAATGATCACCGCCATAGCCCCCGGACCCCATGGGTTGGGGCCCGAGATTGCCTCCGATGGAGCCACGAAACGCTTCCGCCACAACGGAACAAACGTGGGCTTCTGCAGCCAGTTCGAAGCATTTGTCACGGGCGGCAGAGCCGCGGTGGTGATGACAAATAGCGATGGTGGTAACACATTGCTCGGCGAGATTCTGAACAGCGTTGCCACGGCGTACGGGTGGCCAGACTACGTGCCACCGGCGATTGTTGCGGCCGATGTGCCGGCCTTGGTGTTGCAGCAGTACGCAGGTCGCTACTCCGGTCCGTTCGACCGTCCGATGCGATTGGTGCACGAAGGTATTGAGCTGTTTTCGCCGTCTCCGTATGGCCGCCGTCAGTTGATCCCGTTGACCACTACAAGATTCCTCGACGCTGAAACCGGAGCCGAGATTGCGTTCGAGACCGAAGCCGGTCAGGTAGCGCGCGCCGTGGTCTACGTTGGCGGAATCGAACTGATGAACTACGAGCGACTTCCATGAACACCATCGACATCACAGAGATCAATCGAGCTTGGGACGACGACGCCGTCCCGGTGCTCATGAAGTACATCGAGATCCCGGCCCGTTCACCGATGTTCGATCCCCACTGGGAAGCAGCCGGACATCTTGATGCAGCGGCCGAGTTGTTCTTGGCGTGGGCGCAGAAGCGTGACCTGCCTGGGCTTGCGGTCGAGCTTGTTCGGTTGCCGGGATTGACCCCCGTGCTTGTGGCCGAACTGCCGGCAACGCGCAGTGATCTTGCCGACTCCACAGTGGTTCTGTACGGACACATGGATAAGCAGCCAGAGATGTTGCCGTGGTCCGACGGGTTGGGTCCGTGGACTCCGGTGTTGCGCGGCGAGCGGTTGTATGGCCGCGGTGGTGGTGACGATGGCTATGCGCTTTTTGCGGCGTTTTTGGCGCTCGAGGCTCTGCATCGCGCCGGTGGCGACCACGGTCGTGTCGTGGTGCTGATCGAAGCCAGCGAAGAGAGTTCGAGCGTTCACCTTGGTGCATATCTCGACCATCTCGAGTCGCGCATCGGGCGTCCGGATTTGGTTGCTTGCCTCGACTCATTCTGCGAAACATACGATCGGGTGTGGCTCACCACGGGCTTGCGCGGAGTCGCGGGCGGCGTACTTGAGATAGTTGTTGCCGAAGATTCTCCGCACAGTGGCCGTGCCAGTGGTGTGCTGCCGTCGGCGGTGCGCATACTGCGGCAACTACTCGATCGCATCGAGGACTCCGCGAGCGGCGAAATTCTTATCGAGTCTGCCAACGTGCAGATTCCCGACGAGCGTGTGCGCGAGGCAGCGATTGCCGCTGGCCTTTTTCCGTCGCTGGCCTCGTCGTTTCATCCGGTGCCTGGTTTACAGCTCATGTCGCACGATCCCGCCGAGCAATTGCTCCGAGGCACGTGGCGTCCTGCGCTCGAAGTCATCGGCATTGATCACATTCCGTCTGTAGACGACGGTGGCAACGTCTTTCGCTCGCGTCTTCGCGTGAAGCTGTCGTTGCGGGTTCCACCCACCAGCGACGTCCAAGCAGTCGTTACCGAGATGCTTGATCGTCTCACCACCGATCCGCCGTATGCGGCGCGCGTTCACTTCGAGCCCGGCGCTCGCGGCCCTGGCTGGAACGCTCCGCCCTTCGCTGCATGGCTCACCGACGCTGTCTCCCAAGCGAGCGCCACGTACTTTGGCAATCCATCAGCTTCGTGTGGCGTGGGCGGCACTATTCCGTTCATGGGCATGCTCGTGCAGCGGTTTCCAGATGCACAGTTTCTGGTCGTTGGCGTACTGGGCCCAGAATCAAACGCGCATGGCCCTGACGAATTTTTGCACGTACCCACCGCCAAGAAGCTCACGGCTTGCGTGGCCGAGGTGCTCGATGCCCACGCTCGGTCGCTGCTGTAGTGGTTGAGATTGGCCCCGCACTCGTTCGCGACGCTGAGATCAGCGCGGCATTGGCTGCTGGCGCCGCTGATGTAACGATCGACACCATCGATGCAGTCGCCGATCTGCAAGACCTTCGCGAACTTATGACTCAGATCTGGGGCCCCGAGATCGTGCCGCCGCGCAACTTGCTGCGCGGCATGGCAATGGCCGGGTCGGGCATTGCGCTGGCGCGACGAGCCGGCGAAGCGGTTGGATTTTCGATTGGCCTGCTCGGGTGGACTGGTGGGGCTCACTTTCACTCGCATCAGGTAGGCGTTTTGGCGGCCGAGCGGGGCGGTGGTGTTGGCTACGCGATGAAGCTTGCGCAGCGGTCCCAGTGCCTGGCTCATGGAGTCACCGAAATGCGTTGGACCTTCGATCCGTTACTCGCCTCGAACGCAGCGTTCAACCTCGTGCGGCTTGGTGCCACCATCACGACGTTCATCCCCGACTGTTACGGAGCTCGCACCGACGCGTTCAACACGGGCGATGTCACCGATCGCGTCAAGGTGTCGTGGCGGCTTGATCGGCCGGTGGGTGCACCAGCGTTGTCGCCCGACGTGGCGGCTGCGCCATTGATTGAGTTGGTCGATGATGGCCCGTGGGTCGCTCGGTCGGTTGCATTGGCGCGACCCGGTGCGTTCATACCCCTACCCGATGGTTATCACTCGTTGCGCAGCGAGCATCCGGCTGTGGCGGCTTCGTGGCGTAATGCCACTGGTGCGGCATTCGTTGATTGCTTCGAGCGCAAGCTCTCCATCGTCGGGTACGGCCCACTGGGTTATGTAGTCGGTGAAGCATTGTGAAGCTCGAATCAGTAGAGCTCGTCAGAGTAAAGATGCCGTTGGTACGGCCGTTCCGAACATCGTTCGGCAGTCAACATGTGCGCGATGTGTTGTTGGTGCATGTCATCACCGACGCGAGTGATGGGTGGGGCGAGTGCCCAGCACACGCTGAGCCGTTCTACAACGAAGAGTTCGTCGACGCATCCGAGATGGTGTTGCAGCGGTGGTTGATACCGCCGTTGTTTGACCAAGTACATCTCACGGGCGATCGAGTGCTCGACGCAAGCAGACTTGTGAAGGGCTACAACGCGGCGCGGGCATCAATCGAGATGGCCGTACTTGATGCCGAGCTTCGTGCTGCTGGAGTGCGTCTCGCGAGTTACCTCGGGGGAGTTCGCGAGCACGTGAAGGTTGGTGTGTCCATTGGCATCACCGATTCGATTGCACAACTGGTCGACGTGGTTCGAGGCTATGTCGCCGATGGCTACTGCCGAGCGAAGCTCAAGATCGAGCCCGGCTGGGACATTGCCGCTGTACGTGCTGTGCGCGAAGCCTTTCCTGATCTTGCGCTGCAGGTTGATGCCAACGCGTCGTACGGGCCCAACGACGTAGCCCATCTTGCTCAGCTTGACTCCTTTGAGATGCTCTTGATTGAGCAACCGTTTGCCGTTGACGATCTTGCTTCGCACGCGGCGCTGGCAAGCGCCATCAATACGCCGGTCTGTCTCGACGAATCGATCCTGTCGGTCCGCAGTGCTCAGCTCGCTCTTGACGCGCTGGCATGCTCGGTGATCAACATCAAGATTGGCCGCGTTGGCGGACTACTTGAAGCCAAACGAATACACGACTATTGCTCGCAACGAAATGTTCAGGTGTGGTGCGGTGGCATGCTCGAGTCGGGAGTCGGACGTGCAGCCAACGTGGCGCTTGCAACGCTCAGCGGTTTCACGCTTCCCGGCGATATCTCTGCGAGCGACCGTTACTTCGCTCGCGACGTCGTTGAGCCGTTCGTGTTAGTGGACTCATCGTTGGCCGTTCCCCAAGGTGCGGGGCTTGGGGTCACGGTAGACGAGCGCGTGCTTCACGAACTCGGCGCTACGCGTGTGAGCGTGCGCTCGAGCTGAATCAACTCAACCGGGCGAACCACTCAATGCGCTGATTACGTACGGAGAACGGGAAAATTCAGTGACCAGAGAGAGTGACAGTCGACGCGGTCATGATGCGAACAGAATCTCGCAACCGGTACCTGCCAGTAATGCATCAACGCCACGTCGGTCGTCGTCTGAAAGCTTTGCGTATTCTTCACGTATCCACTTCAGGCACTTACGTTGATACACAAAAGTTCCTTGGCTATATGGATGCCCATCAATAACGCACGAGAATGTTTCTGCCCCGGCCTCCATCGCAGCCTCGTTCGCGAGCAAAAACGGCGCATATGTACGACCAATCTCTGGCAGCAAGGCAAGAACTGTTGGGTGAATTGCATCGCGAGTGACCCAGCCGTTGTTTCCGTCTACATCCCACCATGACAAGTCATCAGTTCTGTCCACCCAGTTCACCATGCGGGGTGCACGTTCAATGCCGATGCGCACAGATACCGGATCCCAACGCAACAGCTCTGTCATTTGACCGAACAGAGCGAAGTCTCCACGTCCTGGCCGATCGCCTAAGAGGAACGGCGCAACTGCAAGATGAGCCTGCATCATGTCAAGCAATCGATAGAACGACTCTTCGATTGCGGGCTTATTCTCGTCAGTTGAACCAACGAGCGCGCGCCGGCTTATTTGTCGATCCGTAATGTATTTGCTGAAACTCTCAAGCGTGTGCGCAGGCATTTGTTGATCACTATCCAGCGGAAGAAGTTTTCCGGCTTTATCAATAGCGTCGTTGTAGTACCAGCGATAGTGATACATCTGCTTGGTCACCCACTCGTCTGCGTAATCTTCGAGCAAGTAGTCAATGAACGCCACCACAGCATCTGTTGGCACAAGACTGCGCTCCGAATACATTCCTTCAAGGCGCATGATGAGCGGGCTTGAGTCGATCATGGTGTCTGTGTACGCACCAGTTGCGTCTGGAAATGCAACTGCAGGAATCAGAGGAAACGGCGGCAGGTCATCCCATTTGGAATTCTGCGGCACCCACTTAAATGGAATCTGGCGGTAGCGCAACACAGCGCGCATCTTTAATGAATACGGCGAACCCAGGACGCCTCTGATTCGTAATGGAAATACTTGCTGTGGTGCCATGACCGTCTCCCTCTTGAGTCAAATTCCAGATGAGACTTCGCCGTGGGCGGTATGGGGTCGGTTGGTGCGAGATTCGCCGACACACCTTGCGTCATCCATGTTGAGGTTACTGGAGTGCGCTCACCGTGAAAAACCGGGCAGTGAGGCCTTGTCGTCAGCTTTGAGAAAAGTTGTGCCACTCTTCTTCGGTCCAATGTTGACGCAGTTCCATGGTCACAAAATCAGTCACCCACCTGACCGTGTCAATCCAAGGCAATTCCTCTGACATCACTTCAGTGAAGGCCATGCCTTGCAAGAGTAACGATGCGTCATCAATTCCCAGCTCGATTGGTTCACCTTCAGCAGGTGACACAAGCCGTGCCTCCAACTCAATGATGTGTTCCGTGCTCCACATTGCGCTTGTCTCAGCATCAAACATTTGATCCAGCATGATGCCCAAGATCTGTGACATCGCCATCACCGCTTCAGGCTCAAGATGAATTGTGCGCGGTTCAATCATTTTTCCTCTTCGCCCACGATTGATAACACGTGAACACTACTTGGTGCGGCTTGCGCGGCACATCGGCGCCGGTGAGCCGTGAGGTGCGAAACGACTTGATGCCATAACGCGCAGCGTCGTTCTGTTCAACCAGACGAAAGTCCGGCCCGATCGGACCGGACTTTCGCTGGCAGTGAGTGATGCCCGTGCTCAGTTTTCGAAGCTGGTGTTGGCGTCGCCGATCTCAGTAAAGGTCGCCGACGTATGGCTCCATTGCAAGATGGTGAGCGTCTGGAATGAGTACGGATCGGTCTCGCCGTTCATCTTGTAGACCACACCTGGGCGAGCCAGCGATGGCGTGTAGGTCATATTGCGTGCGGCCTCGATGATCGTCTGGCGGCTCAGCGTGCCGGTGGCTTGCGCCTGCTTCAAGATTGCAACGGTGACCTCGGCTATTTGCCATCCGGTTTCGGTGGTACCGATATCACCGGCCAAGTTGGCTGCTTTGTACGCGTCGAGGAAGATCTTCATGCCGGGCTCGTTGGCGTTCTTTGGATCGGCGCCGTCGAGCAAGTTGCCCGAGCTGTACACACCATCACCGGCATCGCCAGCGAGTACATCGACGAACAACTTCGAAGCGCACGTGTTGGTCACAAACACCTTTGGATCCCAACCCGGTGTGGCGGCTTTGCTCTTGGCGAGCTCCTTCAAGAACGTAGGGCACTGCAGACCTAACGGCACTGCCATGATCGCCATTGGCTTGTTGCGGGCGATGCTGCCCACTTGGTTCGTTGGCGGATTCTCATCGGTTCCTTCAACGGTCTGTTCGTCGACCACCTTCAACCCAAGCTTTTCGGCCTCGGGCTTGAACGCATCGGCGTAGATCTTGCCGAACTCAGTGTTGATGTAGAACAGGCCAACGGTGCCGCCATCGCCGAGGACATCCTTGAGGCTGTTTGCATACATCTTCGCCTCGATGTCATAGGGCACAAGGCCACCCGTGAGCCACGGGTACTCGGCGACATCGGCGCCCCACGCTGGGTTTCCGGTGAGCGCCAACAACTGCGGGATGCATTCCTCGTTGAGGGTGTCGCGCACGGCCAAGTTATTTGGCGTGCCGATAATGCTTGAGAAAATGTCGACCTTCGCGTCGATCAGTTGCGAAATCACGCCTGGGGTTTGGGTGGCGTCATATTGATCGTCGCGAATATCGGACTTGACCGTCAGGTCGCCGAGCAACTTATTGTCGTTGGCGTACTTGAGGTATAGCTCGAAGCCAGCCTTCACAGGGGCGAATGCAATTGCTGGACTTCCCGACATCGGCATCGCTGAACCAATGGTGAGCGTGCCGGCAATCGGAGCCGTCGCCGCTGCTGGGTCGGCGCATGTGTCGACTGGGGCTTTCCATGCCGAGGCCGTTGTGTCGGTGGTGGCGGTGCTTCCCGTACCGGGGGTGGCGGACTCAGATGTCGGCGTCGACAGCGGTGTCGTACTTGGGGTGTCGGTCTCTTTGTCGCTGCCACAAGCTGCGAGCAGTAGAACTGCTGCGGCTGAGATGACTGCGAGGGAATGTCCTCGACGTTTCATGATCTCTCCAATGTGTTTTGTGTTCACGACTCACTAGCGGGGGGCTAGGAGTGAGTATTCAAGTGGTTCTGCTGCCTATGGGGATTTGCTATTTTCGACAGACGCCTCTGCCACAGCTTTGTGACGGAGCGGCCGCGGAACCACGATTGCAATCTTGCGCGTCTGAGACTTAATGAGGCCCACAAAGCCCGTAGGGGCGATGAAGACGAAGGCAACGACCACGGCCCCCAAGAGAAATGAAGCGACCGGGCCATTGCTGAGTTGGCCGGGCAGGAAGTTCCATTTTGGTGCGTTGGTTTTGAGGAGGTTGTCGACGAAGTAGTACACGAATGCGCCAACCACCGGGCCGGCGAGCGTGGCGGCGCCGCCGAGAATGAGCGCAAGGAGATACTTGATCGACGTGAGAATGCTGAACGAGTTCTCGTCGAGCGTGGTGAGTTGCGCCGCTGTCAACCAACCAGCGAGGCCGGCCAATGAGGCCGAGATGCCAAACGTGATGGTCTTGGTGAGGGGCAGATTCACGCCCATCACCGCGGCCGCAGTTTCGTTGTCGCGCACTGCCACCAGCGAACGCCCGATTCGGCTCTTGCGTATGTTGCGCACGATGCCGTAGGCGACGATGAGCAGCGCGATCGACAGCCAGAATAAGAACGTGGCTCGGTCGGCGCGGTTATTGGCTAAGCCGGTCCACGTTGGGGGCTTCAGTTTCATGCCGGTCAAGGTGGATTGCTTGACGGTTTGATTCAAGAACTTGCGTGCCACAGTTGGCCACACGAACGCCACGGCCAACGTGACGAGGGCCAAGTACGAACCCTTCAGACGCAATGCCGGTAAGCCGACCAACATGCCGAAGGCGAAACACACAGCGCATGAAATCAGCAGTGAGAGCCACGGGTTCCAGTGCCATGCGTTCACGGAGTAGCCGGCAGTGAACGCCGCGAGGCCGGCAAACGTTGAATGCCCGAGCGAGATCTGCCCGTTGAAGCCGAGCAACAGATTGAGAGCAATCGCGGCGATCGCAAGCGTGCATGCTTCGGTGATCTTGCCGAGAGTGGATGGCGCCGCACCTGATGCGAAGTAGACGGCGACCCCAGCCAGCGTTGCGACTCCGACGAAACGCAACGCCCAATGCTGCGCACTTGATTCGGTAATGGTGATCGGCATGATTACACCCGCTCCACGCGAGCGCTGCCAAAGAGCCCAGACGGTCGCACCAGCAGCACCACCAAGATGATGACGAATGCGGCTGCTGTGGCTGTGTCGGCGCCGATGTAGGTGCTTGCCCACCAGTCCTTTGGATAGTTAGTGACGAAGCTTTCGATTACGCCGAGCGAGAGTCCGCCGACCACTGCACCCAATGGACTGTCGAGTCCACCGAGGATGGCTGCGGCTGATGCAAGCAAGAAAACACCGAACATTGTGCCGAGGCTCACGTTGGTGTTGATGCCCGCCACAAGTGCGCATCCGATGGTGCCGATGGCTGTCGCTAACCCCCAGCTGAGCATTAAGACTTTGTTCGTTGGCACGCCCGACAACTTTGCTGAATCTGCGTTGTTGGCCACCATGCGCATTGCCAGACCGACCTTGGTCTTTCGAAACAGCGTGAACAGCAGAGCCGTGATGATCAATACGGTGACAAGCACGCCGATGTTCTCGTAACGCCAAACAGCGCCACCTGGTAGCCGGAAGAAGTCGTTGGGTTTGTTTGGAAAGATCGTGCCGAATGAGAGACCGGTGGCGGCGCCCTTAAACAACAATCCGGACAGCGAGTTGAAGGCTTGAAAGAGGCCGATGGTGACCACCACAACCGCGAATGGTGACTTCTTTGCCGCAGGGCGGATGAGGCCGAACTCTATGGCTCCACCACCAACGAACGCGAACGAGGCTGCGAGCAGAATCGAGAGCCACAGTGGCACGCCGTGGTCGTTGAACCACCACGCACCGAAGGTGGCGAACAACGACATTTCGCCCTGAGCAAAGTTGAGATGACCGGTGCCTTGATAGATCACAACAAGTCCGAGTGCCACGAGCGAGTAGATCGAGCCGCGCGCTAAGCCGTTGAGAAAGTATTGGAGAATGTCGCCCATGTCGTTGCCTCAGAACCCCAGGTAGGCCTTGCGGACGGTGTCGTTCTGAGCAATTTCGCTGGGGGTTCCCGATGCGGTAATGGTGCCGGTTTCAAGCACGAACACCTGATGTGCGATTCGAAGCGCGAGATTCGCGTTCTGCTCAACAATCAGAATCGAGAGGCCATCTTGCGCGTTGAGCCTGCCGAGCACGTCGAACAGTTCTTGAGTGATGATCGGGGCTAGGCCGAGGCTTGGTTCGTCGCAGAGCAGCAGGGTCGGTTTACTCATGAGCGCACGGGCGATTGCCAACATCTGTTGCTCGCCACCCGACAAGCTGCCGGCTTTTTGTAGGCGCCGCTCGGCGAGGCGCGGGAACACCTCAAACCACTGCCGAATGTCGGTATCAATGCTGTCGTTGGTGTTCTTGCGCACGAACGCACCGGCGCGCAGGTTGTCCTCGACTGTGAGGTCGGTAAAGGTGCCGCGCCCCTGTGGCACTTGGGCGATACCCGCATGCACGATGTGGTCGGGCGAGGCTGCGCCGATTGCGGTCCCTTGAAACAACACCGAGCCTCGCCGCTCGATCATGCCCGAGATCGCTCGCATCGTTGTTGTCTTGCCAGCCCCGTTCGCTCCGAGGATTACAGCAACTTCACCTTCGTCGACGTGAAGGTTGATGCCTTGCAGCACCTGTTGGCGACCGTAACCCGCCCACAAGTCGGTGATCTCGAGCAACGCGGTCATGAGCTGGTTCCGAGATACGAATCGATGACCCGTTGATCGTTTTGGACAGCGCTGGGTGAGCCCTCGGCGATCTTGCGGCCGAACTCCATTGCGATCACTTTGTCGGAGACGTTCATCACCATCGCCATGTGATGCTCAACGAGCAGTACTGCAAGTTTGAACTCGTCACGAATGCGCTTGATCGTCTCGCTGAGTTCGTCGACTTCGCTATGAGTGAGACCCGATGCGGGTTCGTCCATCAGCAAGAAGGTGGGATGAGCGGCAAGGGCGCGAGCTATCTCAAGTCGTTTCAGCGTGCCGAACGGCAATCCTGCTGCGGGGTGAAACGCGAGTTTGTCGAGATCAAGCGCGACCAGTAAGTCGCCAGCCTCGTCGCGAAGTGTTTGTTCTGCACGCGCAGTGCCGAAGCGAAATATAGATCTGGCAAAACCGATGGTGCCTGTGCTGTGGCCACCAACCATCACGTTTTCGAGCAGCGTCATCGTGGGAAACAACGCAAGATTTTGAAACGTGCGCGCCACGCCGAGTTTGGCGATGCGATGGGCCGGCACCTTCAGCAGGTTGTGGCCTCTGAAGGTAAGTTGGCCCGACGATGCCTCGTAGATGCGGCTGATCACGTTGAACATCGTGGTCTTGCCGGCTCCGTTGGGGCCGATGAGGCCACAGATCTGACCATCGTCGATAGTGAACGACAGGCCGTCGAGTGCCACGATTCCGCCAAACTTGACGGAGATGTCGTTCGCCTCAAGCATCGTCATGTGACTGAACCCTATATCGGACTACGGACCGAAGGCCAGTGCATCGATGTTGGGCCTTGAACACGGTCAGGCGTTGGCGGCACTCTTCGCGTTTGCGGCATCAGCGCAGGCGTTTGGATTGCTAGCCAAGGCGGCCGAAACTTCGTTGGCGGGCGACAACTGTGTGCCCTGTCGCCATGCGTCGAGATACTTCGGTGGCCAGATTTCGCCGCGGCGAACCTGCCACTCAACGGTGGGGCATGGCCACGAAATGCCGAAATGCGTGTGGCATTCGGTAGCGCGCGCATCGCCGGTTTGGCCCATGATTCCGAGCGAGTCTCCTGCAGCGACGATGGCCCCCACCGTGGTGCTGATTGCCACCAGGTGTGCGAAGTAGTAACGCACGCTGTCGTCGCCAAGCATGGTTACGTAATGACCGCCGCGAGTTGCCGGGTCGTTGATTGCGGGCTCCCACGGGTCGGTGGTGCGTACCTGTGTGACGGTGCCCGACGTGGGCGCAATCACGTTTGCTCCGCATCCGAACACATCGATGGCCGCATACCCGGCATGCCGGGTTCCGTAGCTCACGTTGCGACCGGTGAATGGAAAGACGTAGGTCGGCACCAAAGCAGCGGTTGTGGTGGGCGCCAGCGTTGTGGTCGTGGCCGCGGCCATCGTTGTCGTTGTAGGTGTCGTAGTTGGCGTCGTGAGGGTTGCAGCGGTCACGGGGGCACTGGTCGATTGGCTGGTGCAGCCGACGCCTGCAACGGCACAGAACAGCAGCAAGCCGATGCGGCTCACAGAGCGAGTTCGGTACGAAGCACTTCGAGTTCGGCAGCGATGGCGTCGCGAGCGAGATCACGAAGCGTGTAGATATCGGCTGCGGTCATGCCGGTGACCTCGATGGGTTCGAGCACTCGAACTTCGGCCACGCTGACACCAAGGCGCCAATCGTTTGGACGCAGCGCTGAGTGACAGCCGCTGACCGCTACGGGCAAGATGGGCGTGCCGGTTTCGATGGCCAATCGGAATGCGCCGTTCTTGAATTTCCCGAGCTCGCCGGTCTTGCTGCGAGTGCCCTCGGGGAAGAACATCACGCTGACCTTTTTGCTCAGACGATCGGCACATTGCAGCATTGCGTCGGTGGCGCTGCTGACCTCGCCGCGGGTGAGCCGAATGTCGCCAGCCAACGACATCTCCCATCCCATCACGGGGATTTTGAAGTTCTCAACTTTGCTGAGCCACTTCATCTCAAACGGAAGATGGCTGATGAGCAAGATGTCGACGAAAGATTCGTGGTTCGCCACCACGATGTACGGCCGTCGAGGATCGGTTGGGATCTTGCCGCTCACGCGAAACTTCCACAACGGATTCAGACTGCACACGACTACACAGAGTTTGCGGAACAGATAGCCGGTCCAATAGCGACCCTTATCGAATGGCGCGGTGACTACACGAACAATGGTCATCAACGGAAGCCAGATAATCACACCAAGTGCGATGACTAACCAGGCCCACAGCGACAACACGGTGCGCACGACAGCGCCGCCGAGCAGACGCTCGCGACGTGACCGTTTTGTTGTCGGTGAATTTGGCACGCATCTATGGTGCCATGCTCAACACTGTTTACAGGAGTCCGCATGAGCCGAGTCGGCGCGTTCATTGCCTGCTACGATTTCGTTTTTGCGCTTCTGGAAGTGCCAATGAGGGGAATTTTCGTGTCCAATGTGTTTTCTGTTGTTCGCCGGGCCGCGGTTGCCGCTGGCATAGTTGCCTCGGCCGTTGGCCTTGGTGCAACCACTACGCACGCTGGCATCCAGCCAACGCTGTCTGTGTCGGTCTCATGCGACAGCCAGACTGGTCAGCAGGTCATCCATTGGTCGTACACCAACGTCAGCGTTGTCGCCGTGCAGCCGCAAGTAAACCTCGACGCGTTTTCGGCGGTTCAGCTTGATTCGGGTTCGATGATCTCTGTTGATTTGGCGATGTTGCCAAGCTCGATTGAGCCGGACGAAATTGCGACGGCCACGTCGTATGCGACGTTTGATGCGGTTGGCACGGTCCGTGTTGTCATGAGTTATTTCGATGGAGGCGAGGGACTCCGGAATGCGGTCGGCACTGCCACGCTGACGGGTTGTCCTGCACCAACCACTACTACTGCGGCACCAACCACTGTGGCGCCAACCACCACTGGTGCACCTGGGTCTCAGGCCCTGCTGCCAGAGACCGGCGGCGACAACTCGTTGCTTGCAGCCGCGGCTGCATTGCTGGGCGCGGGTGTAGTGCTGCTCGCAGCGCGCCGCCGCCTGAACGCCTAATCACAGGCGCCGGGTTCGCTAGCGACGAGCGAACTCGGCGCGCTTGTGTGCACGCGCAAAGATGGTTTTGAGATAGGCGCCTTCGGCGAACTCAATCGGATGGTCAACGCTGTGGCCAGTACGCGCCACCTCGCTAATGCGGTGGCGGCTGCTCTCGGCGGCGAGATGAACCGCACCGAAGAACTCGACATCAGAGACTCGGCTTGAGCACGACGACTGAACGAGCAAGCCGCCGTCGTCGAGCAATTCGAGGGCCAATTTGGTGAGTCGCTTGTATGCGCCGAGGGCGCGATCGACGTCGGCTTTGCGATGGGCAAACGACGGCGGATCAACGATGACCACATCGAACCGTCGGTGTTGCTTCGACATCGTGCCCATTATTTCGAATGCGTCGCCGACCATCGTGGTGTGTTCGCACTTTTGCACGTTGGGGATGACCATGTTGTGTTGCATGTTGCGCAGCGCAGCCTCGATGGAGCCAGCGCTGATATCGACGCTGATCACCGATTTGGCTGCGCCTGCAGCGGCGTAGACCGAGAAGCCACCGGTGCTCGAGAACATATCGAGAACGCGGGCATCTCGAGCAAGGCCACGAACGCGCGCTCGGTTCTCGCGTTGATCGAGGAAGTGTCCGGTCTTTTGGCCGAGCACAACATCGGCCTCAAATGTGAGTCCGCCTTCGCGAAACAGGATTGGCCCGCTGGGCAATTCGCCAACCAGTGCCGATCCTTCGCGCAGACCGAACGTTTCTTGGCCGGCCACGTCGCGGCTGAACCGCAAGATCACGGCGGTTGGACTCATCCGCTTTTGCAGTGCCGCAACGATGTCTCCCAGATGCGGCAGCCACGCTGTGCTGTACAACTTGATGACCAAGGTGCTGGCGTAGCGATCGACCACGAGACCCGACATGGCATCGTTCTCGCCATGGATTAAGCGATAGGCCGTGGTGTCGCCACGGGCCGTGATCACCCTGCGCTTGTCGATTGCGTTGTCGACACATTGCAGCCACCAGGCCGGGTTGATATTGGCGGGCTTGCCCTGATGCAGCACCCGCACGCGGATGGGTGACTCAGGGTCGTACAGACCGATTGCCACGAACTCGCGATCGGCGTCGAAAATGACAGCAAGGTCGCCGGGGGCACCATCGTGGCTCACCGACACGACTGATCCATCGAACACCCAGGGGTGGCCACCTTGGATTTGGCGGACGGCATCTTTGGTCACGCGCACGGCAAGACGTCGGGTGGATGGTGGCGGAACCTGGTCAAGAACGTTCATGGCGCATGCATCATGCCTGACGAACGCGAGTGGTCGGCGCGATTTTGCCCACAAGTAGCTGCTGGCACCGGCATGGCTAGTGTCATTGATAACTACGCCGACACGTTCGTCGCGCACCCATTTCGCTCACCGAGGGGCAGCTCATGGCACACAAGGTTCAAGGCATCATCGCGCGAGGCAAAGGCCAAGCGGTCGAGCTCACAACCATCGTCGTGCCCAACCCGGGCCCGGGTGAAGCGTTGGTTCAGGTGCAGGCATGCGGCGTGTGCCACACCGACCTGCATTACCGCGAAGGCGGCATCAACGACGACTTCCCCTTCCTGCTCGGCCACGAGGCAGCAGGCGTCGTTGAGGCCGTTGGGCCCAATGTCACCAACGTGAAGCCCGGCGATTTTGTGGTACTCAACTGGCGTGCCGTGTGCGGCAACTGCCGTTCGTGCCTGCGTGGCAAGCCGCAATTCTGCTTCAGCACCTTCAACGCAACACAGAAGATGACCCTGCTCGACGGCACGCCGCTGGCTCCTGCGCTCGGCATCGGCGCGTTCGCCGAGAAGACGCTTGTGTCGGCTGGTCAGTGCACTCCAGTGAATCCCAAGGCATCGCCAGCAGTTGCGGGTCTGCTTGGTTGTGGTGTTATGGCCGGTCTCGGGGCAGCGATGCTCACGGGCGAAGTGCAGCGGGGCTACAGCGTTGCGGTGTTTGGCTGCGGCGGCGTGGGCAACGCGGCCATCGCTGGAGCCCGACTTGCCGGAGCCACCACCATCATCGGTGTCGACCTCGATGACCGCAAGCTCGAGTGGGCTCGTCAGTTCGGCGCCACGCATACGGTGAACGCCAGCACCACTGAACCCATCGCTGCAATTCAGGCAGCAACAAACGGCAACGGTGCCGACGTGTGCATCGAGGCCGTTGGCCATCCCGAAGTTCTGCGCCAGGCGTTTTATGCCCGCGACCTTGCTGGCACCGTCGTACAGGTGGGTGTGCCCACCCCCGACATGATCATGCCCAACATTCCGATGATCGACTTCTTCGGTCGCGGCGGAACGATGAAGCCAAGTTGGTACGGCGATTGCCTGCCGAGTCGCGACTTTCCATTACTCGTCGATCTGCACTTGCAAGGCCGTTTGCCACTCGAAGATTTCGTCACCGAGACCATTGCGCTTGGCGATGTCGAGGAAGCCTTCCATCGCATGGAGCGTGGCGAGGTCTTGCGCAGCGTGGTTCTGCTGTGATCGAACTGGTGACTACGTCGGGCATCTTTGCGCTCGACGGCGGCGAATGGGAAGTAACCAACAACATTTGGCTGGTCGGAAACGATCGTGAGGTCATCATCATCGATGCGGCTCACGATGCAGCGCCCATCGTGCAGGCCGTCAATGGCCGACGTGTCAAAGCGATCGCGTTGAGCCACGGCCATAACGATCACATCAACGCGGCGCTCGCTCTGCAAGATGTCGTCGACGCGCCAATCCTGTTGCACCCCGACGATCTCATGCTGTGGCATGTGATCTACCCCGACCGTGACCCCGACGGATGGCTCACCGACGGCGGACTACTCACCGTTGGCGGTGCCGAGTTGGGCGTGTTGCACACGCCGGGTCATTCGCCGGGCGGATGTTGTTTTCATGTGGCAGGTGGATGCGCCGATGGCACCGACGCGGTGTTTAGCGGCGACACCCTGTTCTGTGGCGGGCCTGGTGCCACGGGTCGCAGCTTCAGCGATTACGAAACGATCGTTGCCTCAATTCGCCAACGCCTGTTCACCTTGTCGCCCGGCACGGTGGTGCATACCGGCCATGGCGATAGCACAACCATCGGCGCCGAGGCCGAGGCTCTGCGCGAGTAGCGCGGTGGGCGATCAGTAGCATCGGGCGATGACCATGTCCACGATGCGCGACGAAGCCCACGACTATCTCAGCGATGCCGTTGCGTTGCGACGCCAACTGCATCAGTGGCCAGAGCTGGGTAACGATTTACCCATCACTCGCGAGGCGGTGTTGTCATCGCTCGAGGGCTTGCCGCTCGACCTGAAACTGCACACGAGTACTTCGGGAATCAGCGCGATGCTCACCGGTGGGAAGCCGGGTCCAACCATCTTGCTGCGCGGCGACATGGATGCGCTGGCCATGCCCGAAGACACCGATCTCGATTTCAGTTCGAAAGTAGACGGGTGCATGCACGCGTGTGGTCACGACACGCATACAGCGATGTTGGTCGGTGCAGCAAAAATGCTCACGGCGCATCGCAGCGAGCTCGCCGGCCGGGTGTTGTTCATGTTTCAGCCTGGCGAGGAGGGCCACGGCGGAGCGCGGTACATGTTGCAAGAGGGTCTTTTGAATGTCGATCCATTGGCCGACGGCACGCTGTCGCCAGTAACCGGTGCCTTCGCGTTACACATCACCAGCTCAATGCCGGTTGGCATGGTCAGCACTCGCGGCGGCGCCATCATGGCGTCGAGCGACCGACTCATCATCACGGTTCATGGCCGCGGCGGGCACGCCAGCGAACCGCATCGCGCCCTCGACCCCATTCCGGTCGCGTGCGAAATCGTCCAGGCGATGCAGATGATGGTCACCCGCAGCATCGATGTCTTCGATCCATCGATTGTCACCGTCGGTCGAATCACCGCTGGCACCACCAACAACGTGATCCCCGAATCGGCAGAGATCGAAGGCACCATTCGCGCCGTGAGCGAGCGCACCCGAGCGAAGGTGCATGCCGGTATCCAACGCGTCGCCGAGGGCGTTGCTGCGGCACACGACGCGACTGTCACCGTAGAGATCCACTTGGGCTACCCGGTCACTTCAAACAACACCGACTTTGCCGCTTTCGCAACTGGTGTCGCTGGTGAGGTCATCGGAGCAAACCGGGTCAGGCAAATGCCAAATCCGGTGATGGGAGCCGAAGATTTCAGCTACGTGCTCGAAGCCGTACCCGGGTCGATGATGTTCCTCGGCGGCACGTCAGCGGCCAACAACCCCGCCACCGCCGCACCGAACCACAGCAACCGCGTGATGTTCGATGAGCAAGCAATGGTGTCGGGAATGGCGTTGTATACGGCTGTTGCAATGCGCCATCTCGATCCGACCTGCTAAATCCTTAGTGCTCGCTACCGGTGAGGCTTCACGCAGGCCACGGTGTAGCGGCAATGACGTAAACGGCGTCTACTCGACCGAGAGTGACTTCAGCGTGAGCTTCGGCTCATCGGCGAGCAAACGCTGGAGACGATAGATGTTTTCGAACAGTGCCACCATTGAGCCATCGGCGCGTTGCAAGATACGGATGCCGCCGATCTGACGCAAGCGATCGGCGCTTTCCTCGTCGGTGCCGCGAATAGCTTGATACGGCGAACCGGTTAACTCGACAGGAGCGTTGAACTCGCTTTCGAGACGGTGCGCGAACACCTCGAACTGCAGTTGTCCGACGGCGGCCAGCACCAGCGCAGCGTCGCCCATATCGGGGTCGCGAAGCACTTGCACAACGCCTTCTTCTTCGAGAACTTCGATGCCGCGACGAAACTGTTTCACTCGACTGGTGTCTTTTGGCCGGGCGTTAGTGAACAGTTCAGGTGCGAAGCGGGGGATGCCAGGAAATGTGACTGGCACGTCTTCGTACAGCGTGTCGCCCAGTTGTAATCCGTTGGCGTTCACCAATCCAACGACATCTCCGGGATAGGCCTCGTCGACCG
Organism: Ferrithrix thermotolerans DSM 19514; assembly: GCA_945861025.1. GTDB lineage: Bacteria > Actinomycetota > Acidimicrobiia > Acidimicrobiales > Ilumatobacteraceae > WLMZ01. Next base: position 32,836 of record CAMASN010000008.1, on the reverse strand, counting down.
TGCTGCGCTCGGCGCCGAACACGGTGGACGCGTACTTCGTTGCAAACGGCTTGCCGGTGCGAGACACGGTCATGCTCATGCCGCGATCAAAGCGGCCGCTACAGATGCGCACGAATGCGATTCGGTCTCGGTGTGAACGGTCCATGTTGGCCTGCACTTTGAACACGAACGCTGAGCACGGCTCATCGATGGGTCGTGGTACGCCATTGACGTCGGGGCGTGCCGGGGGTGCTGGAACCAGTTCGACGACGGCATCGAGTAGGGCACGCACACCAAAGTCGGTGAGTGCTGAACCGACAAACAACGGTGTGCTTTCGCCTGCGAGGAACGAGGGCATGTCGAGGTCGGCGCCAACCGCGTCGAGTAGCCCGACGCCGTCGAGTGCGCGCTGCCACAGCACGCCTTCTTCGGCGGCCGCCTGTTCGAACGACATCTCTTCTTCGGGTGCGATGCGCGCGCCGCGGGCTACGCGGGTGAATCGCGTGAACACACGGCGGCGTCGATCGATGACACCGCGGAAGTCGCTGGCGTCGCCCACTGGCCACGTGATGGGAGTGGGCCGCAGATTGATCTTGGTTTCGATCTCGTCGAGCAGTTCGAGCGGATCAAGACCCGGGCGATCGAACTTGTTGAGAAAGGTGAGCACGGGCAGCTTTCGAGCGCGACACACTTCGAACAGCTTCAGTGTCTGCGGCTCGATGCCCTTGGCTGAGTCGAGCACCATCACCACGGCATCGACGGCGGCGAGAACTCGGTACGTGTCTTCACTGAAGTCGCGGTGACCGGGGGTATCGAGCAAGTTGATGACGCAGTCTTTGTATTCGAACTGCATGACTGCGGAGGTGATTGAAATGCCGCGCTTTTGTTCGAGCTCCATCCAGTCGCTGGTGGCGCTGCGGCTCTGGCCCTTGGCTTTTACCGATCCGGCCTCGACCACGGCTCCGGCATACAGCAAGAACTTCTCGGTGAGCGTGGTCTTGCCGGCGTCGGGGTGGCTAATGATGGCAAACGTGCGACGCCGCTTTGCTTCGTCTTCTGGTCGAAAGTTGCTCACATCATCTCCGGTCGCCACACGCTATCGCCATGGCCGAGCGACTGGCCCGTGGTCACGCCCGTCGCGAGTGTCACCGAACGCCGTGGGCGATATCGAGAATCTCAGCTGGCTCGGCGACGATCCATTTCGCGCCAGCCTGTTCGAGCTCGTCGTCGGCCGAGTAACCCCATCGAACGCCCACGCAGGGCAGGCCGTGGTCGATGGCTCCCTCGACATCGTGGTAGCGATCGCCGATCATCACCGGGCGACATGGTGTGAGCTGATCGAGTACATAGCCCAGCACGAGGGTCTTGGTGGCCCGGCTCATATCGAACGTGGCACCGCCGATGATCTCAAACCGCTCGGTGTACCCAAAGTATTCAAGGATGCGCCGGGCCGTGAGCTCTGGCTTCGAAGTGGCGATGGCCAGCCGGAATCCGTCGCTCGCCAACGTGTTGAGCAGGTGCTCGATGCCTGGGTATACGTAGTTGGCGAAGGCGCCGATCTCCCAGTAATGAGCGCGATAGGCAGCGAGTAGAGCAGCGATCTCATCGAGGTTGAAGCCTTCGGCGAGAAACGCTGTTTGCAGCGGTGGGCCAATGAACCGCACGAGATTGTCCGGCGCAGTGAGCCGGGTTTCTTTGAACGCATGATCAAGTGAGGCCAAGATTCCCGGCGCCGAATCGGACACGGTGCCGTCGAGATCGAAGATGACGGTGTCGAAGGGGGCTGTGGATGGTGGAGTGGTCATGGTCTTCTCAGCTGGTGGTGTTGCCAGCGGCGCGAGGAAATCAACACACCACTTTCCGACATCGTAAGGACGAAACGGCCGCACCCGACAATCGACCAAGCAGAGCCTGTCGCCTTAGGCTGACAATCCATGGAAATCAGACCGCTGCACCGTGATGACCTTGCCGCAGCGGTGGCCCTAAACAACGCGTCGATACCGGCAGTCAGCGAAGCCGACATTGCGAAGATGCAGGCGCTAGTTGCCGAGTCTCGGTTGTCGTTGGTTGCCGAAGAGCGCGGCGAAGTGTTGGGTTTCTGCATCAACTTTGGCCCAGGCGCCCAATACGGCAGTGTCAACTATCGATGGTTCTGCGAGCGCTACGACGACTTCGTGTATCTCGACCGCATCGCCGTCGCCGAAACCGCGCGTAACCGTGGCATTGGCACTGCGCTGTATGCCGCAGTCGAACAACACATCGCGGGGGCTCCGTGGCTGCTGTGCGAGGTCAACCTTCGGCCGCGCAACGATGGGTCATTGCGGTTCCATCACCGCATCGGTTTTGTCGAGGTGGGCCAACAAGAGACCGATTACGGCATCCTCGTGAGCATGCTCGCGAAAGACCTGCGCGACCAGAGTTAGAACGTGCGCCGGTCGCGCAGAAACTGAAACCGCTCGCGTGTTTGGGCGACGTGCGCCGCGCTGATGTCGGCCAGCAGAATCGACTCAGAGCGTGCCGCTGTCGCCAAGAGTTCGCCGAGCGGATCAACGATGCGACTGTCGCCGCTATAGGTGAGTCCGCCGCCCTCGCCCACGCGGTTGCAGCCGATGACATAGGCCTGGTTCTCGATGGCTCGCGCTTGCAGCAGGGTTTGCCATGCCAAGCGACGCGCCTCGGGCCAGTTGGCTGGCACGAGATAGAGGTCGGTCTGTTTGGCAAGTTGCCAGAACTCGTCGGCAAAACGGAGGTCGTAACACACCAGTGGACTGACCCGCAGACCTTCGATGTCGATGGTGATCAGTTCGTGGCCCGCACGAAAATGCTTGTCCTCACCGCCGTAGGTAAACGGATGAACCTTGCGATAGCGGTGTACCTCGCCGTGCGGGCTGGCAAGCACAAAGCTATTGAACGGCCGCTGATCGTCGGCGGGTGCGTCGAGCGGAATCTCGGGGCAACTGCCAGCTACCCATAACCCGTTGGCGCGAGCTTGGTCGATGATGAACTCCGACGAGGGTCCGCCTTCGGGCTCACCGATGGAGCGATCGGTAACAAAGCCGGTGCTGAAGGTTTCGCTCAGTAACGCCAGGCGGGCGCCCGAACGGGCAGCCGACTTGATCATTGGTGCGATGTGCTCGAAGTTAGCGTCTCGGTCGGCCCACACAATGTCGTGCTGAATCGCGGCGACACGCACGGTGGACGGCGCAGCTGCGTCGGTCATGATGCGAGGGTCTTGAGGCGTGACACGGCTTCGTCGAGCACTTCGAGTCGCTTGCTAAACGCGAACCTGACCAGATGTTGGCCTCGCCGTTGGTCGGTGTAGAAGACCTGATTGGGAATCGCCACCACGTTGCACAGCTTTGGGAGCTCGCGGCAAAACGCCATGCCGTCGCCGTCGGGGCGCAGGCCGCGAATGTCTACTGTGACGAAGTAGGTGCCTTGGGGCAAGTAGACCTCGAAGCCTGCTTCGGTGAGGCCCGCGCAGAGTCGGTCGCGCTTGGCCTGCAGGTCGGCGGCGATTTCGATGAAGTACTGATCGGGTAGGCGCAGACCAACCGCGATCGCTGGCTGAAATGGCCCGCTGCTCACGAACGTGAGGTATTGCTTCGCTGTGCGCGCCGCTGACACCAACGCAGCCGGGCCGACGAGCCAGCCAACTTTCCAGCCGGTGGTGTTGAAGGTCTTGCCACCCGATGATGCGGTGAGGGTGCGTTCGCGCATGCCGGGCAACGTGCTGAGCGGAATGTGCTCGAGTCCGTCGAACGTGAGGTGTTCGTACACCTCGTCGGTGATCACGATGAGGTCGTGCTCGATTGCGATGTCGGCGATTGATTGGAGTTCTTCGCGGTTGAACACTTTGCCGGTGGGGTTATGCGGCGAATTGACCAAGATGATCTTCGTGCGAGGTGTGATCGCGGCGCGTACTTCGTCGATGTCGAAGCCATAGGTGGGCGGGCGCAACGTGATTGCTTTCACTTGTCCGCCGGCCATGGCGATGCACGCTTGATAGATGTCGAACATTGGCTCGAACGTGATGACTTCGTCGCCCGTATCGAGCAGCGCCAACAACGCGCTGGCCAGTCCCTCGCTTGAGCCAGCGGTGACCAGAACCTCGGTTACGGGATCGAAGGTGAGTCCGTAGAAGCGTTGTTGGTGCTCGGCGATGGCTTCGCGCAACGACGGCACACCGATTGCTGGTGGGTATTGGTTCTGGCCGGTGTTGATTGCTTCGATGGCTGCATCAAGCACTTCGCGAGGCCCGTCGGTGTCGGGGAAACCCTGACCGAGGTTGACCGAGTTGGTGGCCAACGCGAGCGCCGACATTTCGCCGAAGATGGTTGTTCCAAAGCCCTGCAGTTTCGAGGTGAGGTACGGCATGCGATCAGACATTGGCCTGATCGTAGAGCACCGCGCAGTGGCGGGTGCAGGTGGTCAGTGCAGGTGGTCGGGTCCGAACGAGTGCGGCAGCAGTTCGTCGAGCGTGTAGGTGGCGCGCACGCCGGTTGAGTCACACGAGTAGATGGGCGTGTTTGGCGCGGCGAACTCGCGGATGCGCTGACGACAGCCGCCGCAGGGTGTTCCGGTGGGCTCACCTGCGAACACGCTGAGAACGGCTGCGATCTCGCGTTCGCCAGCAGCCACCATCGCGCCGATTGCGTTTGCTTCGGCGCAAGCGCCCTGTGGGTACGCAGCGTTCTCAACGTTGCAACCGGCGAAGATGCGCCCCGACTTGGTGAGAATGGCGGTGCCAACGAAATAGTTCGAATATGGCGCGTGAGCATTCTTATGAACGGCTAGGGCCGCTGCGTGTAGTTCTGAGATTCGGTCCACACGCAGACCCTAGTGGGCGAGTGCTCAGTCGAGTTCGGTGCCGAGGATGCTGATGAAGCTCACCATCTCGCCTGGGTAGCCGCCGAGGTTGTGCGTGAGCGCAAGGTTGCGCTTGCCGTAGGTGCTGATGCGCCGCTCGAGAGGAGCCTCGCCGCGCAACTGGAGCCATGCTTCGTACATCATGCGGAGCCCGCTGGCGCCAACGGGGTGGCCGAAGCTCTTGAGTCCGCCGTCGGGGTTCACCGGCAGATCGCCGTCGAGGTCGAAAGAACCGTTATTGATCTCGCTCCACGCGGTGCCGCGTGGGCAAAAACCAAGGTCTTCCATCAGTACCAATTCGGTAGGAGTGAAGCAGTCGTGCACTTCGGCCATGGCGAGTTGGTTGCGCGGGTCGGTGATGCCTGCTTGCGCGTACGCATCGGCGGCGCACTGAACGATCTCGGGGAAGGTGGTGTAGTCGTACGAAGGGTCCATCAGCCCGCTGCCGTTGCCGGCCACCATGCTGAGTGCCTTGATGTACAACGGTTTGTCGGTGTACTTATGAGCGTCTTCGGCGCGAACCACGATGGCCGCAGCAGAACCATCGGCAACGCCTGCGCAGTCGAATACCGACAGGTCGCCGGCAACTGCTGGCATTGCACACAGCTGTTCGACGCTCATTTCCTTGCGGAACTGAGCGAGCGGGTTCTTCGCACCGTTGGCATGGTTCTTCGATGCGATTCGGGCCAGCACTCGTTTGAGGTCGGCGCGATCGACGCCGTACTTTTGCGCATAGGCGGGCGCCACCATCGAGAACATCGCAGCCGCAGTGAGCGTGCGTGCGGTGCCGTCGTTGGGCACCGGAAAGGCGTTGAGACCTTGCATGCCGCTGTCTTTTACTTTCTCGGCACCGATGGCCATTGCGCTGTCGTACGCGCCGCTAGCGACCGCATAACACGCTTGGCGCAGCGCCTCGGAGCCAGTGGCGCAGTAGTTCTCGACGCGGGTGACGGGCTTACCCTGCAGCTGTAGCGGACGGGCTAAGGCAATACCGCTCATTGCTGATTGGGCGGTGCCGAGCCAGTAGGCATCGATGTCTTGCTTGGCGATGCCCGCCGACTTGAACGCAAGGTCGCTGGATTCGATGAGCAGATCGTCGAGGCCCTTGTCCCAGTGCTCGGTGAACCGGGTGCAGCCCATGCCGATGATCGCGACCCGATTTTTGATGCCATGCGATGCCATGTCAGCTGGCTCCGTTCTCTTGGTGTTCGCCGCGAATGGGGCGTGCTTTCCAGAAATAGTTGTGTACGCCGTCGGCCGTGAACAGCTTGCGGAATGTCATTTCGACGCGACCACCAATGGCCACCTCGGCAGCATCGACATCGGTGAGCTCAATCGGTAGGCGACCGCCGTGATCGAAGTCGACCACTGCAAAGACCAGCGGGGGATTGAGCGAATACGACAGCTTGTCGAGTGTGTAGGTCACGATGGTGCCGTGAGCGTCGGCCATCGCGCGTCGCTCGCTATCGAGTCGTGACGGCGGCATGTGCACTTCGCCTTCGTCATCGACCGAGCCGACAAAACCGAACTTCCAATCGCGTGAGCGCCCGGTGGCCGTTGCCGATGGCCGCGAAGGCTCAGGCCGTCGCGGAGGATCGACAGTGAGCATGCCGCGCCAGGCAAGGAAACGACCGTATGTGATCGAACCCACGGAATTGACCTGAGCTGCCACGGTGCGCCGCGGCTCGTACGAGGCCAAGGCGTCGGTGGTGCGAAAGATCATTACTTCTACGCCGTCGGCGAGCACCACCAGTGCGATCACTTGGCTTGGTGTGGCCGACTCGAGGGCCGAAGCAAGCAGTAGCGCGGGGTGAGCAGCACCGGTGTTACCGACGGTGGTAGCAAGCGAGTCGACCACCGCCTCGGTGCGAGCACCAAGCGAACGAGCGATGCTGGTGTTGGCGCGATCGTGGGTGCCAGCAACCACGAGGTGATCGATATCGCTGGCCTGAAGCCCGGCTTGGGCAAGCGCCGCAGCCCATGCCGTGGGAGCCAGCGCCGCGTAGCGGGTTTCGCCGAAGCGCTCTTCCCACAGCTTCGAACGGTTGTCGCCGGGTGTGCGCCAGCGATCGAGAAACTCTTCGGTGGCTGTGCCACGAGCGATGTATTCGGCCAGCAACACGCCTTGCGACGAACTGCCAACAAGCAACGCAGCGGCGCCATCACCGCCAGCGGATTCGTCGGTTGATCCGGGGAGGCCTGAGCGCAGATCGCTGGACACCACGAGCGCTGGCGCATCCATCGACAGCGCAGCATGCAGTGCGCCGACAGCCGACTTCACCGAGCCGTTGGCATCGAACGCTGCAACGTGGCTTCCAAGGCGAAGCGCAGCGTGGATCGTGGTGGCGTTGGTCTTGTCGAGATACGGCACCGCAACGGTGCTGAACCACAGTGATTCGGGTGCCACGGTGCTGCGCTCGACTGCCGAACGTGCGGCTTCGACCCCCATCGTGGTGGCGTCTTCGTCAAACGATGCAACCGAGCGCGTGCCCTTGCCGCCACCAGTGCCGGCGACTGCCGCAATGGTCGAACGGTCAAGCCGTCGATACGGCAGGTGCGTGCCCCACGAGAGGATTCCCTTCATTGGTAACCAACGTCTCCTTGTAGTTTCGCGACGCCCGCGACTGCGCCGTCAGCCTACGAGCAGGGCACCCACGAATCAGATGCCAACGACCGGTCAGAGTCTTACTGGTGCTCGGGCCCGATGATGATTCCTGGGCACGGTGTCATCAATTCGCTGCGCCAAGCGGTAACGAACTCACGGGCCGTGTGCCGCCATTGGTCGAGTCGATCGTCGCCCGCGGGAAGATGATGGCGGGACGCATGCTGAGCTCGTTGAAGGTTGGTATGTGCCTCAACGGTGCCAGACCACACCGTGATCACTTCGTTGTCGGTCATCAACGTTTCGTACAGGCCGGTTGAGGTGAATCCGTACTCGGCCATCAACGGCACCTGCACTGCCGCCACACCCTCAAGGTGTTCAAGCGATGTGCCTGGGCGAACGGTTGCGATCTCATGCACGAACAGTGATCCGCGTACTCCGGCGGCCACGAGCGAGGCCGTGGTCGGACTGTTCGGGGCGCCAGCGAGCAGCCGATCGAATCCACCGCTGCGCGACTTATAGGCCTCATCCCACCACGCGTTCAGTTCGGTGTTCTGGGTTCGTTTTAGGTTCAATCGCTCGACCGAAGCGCCCCACCCGTCCCATCCGTTGGGGATGTCCCAGATGTTGATCACTTGCGGCCATCTGCCGGTGATGCCCATCACCGACCATGTGCCCTGCAGCACGAAGTTGTTGATCTCGTTGCCGCTTGCCTGCAGGGTGTGCTGCATATACGGCCACGATCCTTGGCCCACAATGTCGATTGTCTCGTGTAGATACAGCGCGCTCACTTGGCCCCCGAATGCGGCACGTGCTGCCGCCACAGCGGCAGTTATAGTCCACCCGATATGGGTAACTACGACGATGTGTTCAACGATGGCTCGATCGCCACGATTCCCGCGATCGTTGATCGTGCGGTAGCGCTCTTTGGAGCCAGCGAAGGCGTCGTCGATGGCGACACTCGACTCACGTTCGCCGAGCTTGCCCAACAGGTAGATGTCGCAGCGCAAGGGTTCATTGCTGCTGGCCTCGAGCCGGGCGATCGTGTGTGCATCTGGGCCCCCAATGGCTTGCGGTGGCTGCTCGCCGCGCTTGGTGCATATCGCGCCGGCGCCGTGCTGGTTCCGCTGAATACGCGCTTCAAAGGCCCCGAGGCTGCCTATGTGTTGCGCACCGCTGGCGTTCGCATGCTCTTCACCGTCACCGACTTTCTCGACACCAACTATCCGGCGTTGCTCGCAGGCGCCGACGCTGTCGATTCCCTCGAGACCGTGGTCGTGATCTCTGGCGATGTGCCGGCTGGGTGTGTTTCGTGGGCCGAATTCATTGCTGCTGGTGCATTAGTTTCGCACGCCGAGGTCGTGGCACGCAGCGCAGCCGTCACACCCGACGACACCAGCGACATCATGTTCACCAGTGGCACCACCGGCCGACCCAAGGGCGCAATGCTCAGCCACGGCGCAACGGTGAAGGGCTTCAATGCATGGGCCACGGTGGTGGGCTTGCAGCACGGCGATCGCTACCTCATCGTTAACCCGTTCTTTCACGCGTTCGGGCTCAAGGCTGGCATCGTGGCCTCGCTCGTGAAGGGAGCAACCATCGTTCCGCAAGCCGTGTTCGATGTGCCGCAGGTGATGCGTCGCGTTGTCGACGAACGCATCAGCATGTTGCCAGGGCCTCCCTCGATCTACCAGACCATCCTTGATCACCCGCAGCTTGATTCGTTCGATCTTTCGTCGTTGCGCCTTGCTGTCACCGGTGCCGCCACTGTGCCCGTCGAACTCATTCGACGTATGCGCGAAGAGCTCAAGTTCGAGACAGTGGTTACCGGTTACGGCCTTACCGAAACAACCGGCATTGTCACGATGTGCCGTCACGACGACCCCATCGAAACGATTGCCAACACAGCCGGCCGAGCCATCCCCGATGTTGAGGTGCGCCTTGTCGACGAAGCCGGAAACGATGTCGCAGTGGGCGAGGCTGGCGAGGTCTGGGTGCGCGGCTACAACGTGATGGTTGGCTACTTCGGCAACCCCGAAGCCACCGCCGAAACCGTCAGCGCCGATGGATGGCTGGCCACGGGTGATGTTGCGGTGCAAGACGCCGAGGGCAACGTGCGCATCACCGATCGCAAGAAAGATATGTTCATCATGGGTGGCTTCAATGCGTACCCGGCCGAGATCGAAAATGCGTTGCTCGGCTACCCCGGTGTGAGTCAGGTTGCAGTGGTTGGTGTGCCAGATCGCCGCATGGGCGAGGTCGGCATGGCCTTTATTATCGCCAAGCCCGGAGCCTCGATTGTTACCGAAGATGTCATTGCGTGGTGTCGCGCCAACATGGCCAACTACAAGGTTCCGCGCTATGTGCAAACCGTCGATGCGCTGCCGATGAACGCAAGTGGCAAGGTGCTCAAGTTCGAACTCCGTAGCCGTGGTGCAGCACTCGTCGAATGACCGCGTAACGCGATCATGAATCCAAATACGAACATCGAACTTGTCGATGTTGTCGACGAAGACGATCACGTGATTGGGGTGGTCACCCGCGCCGAGATGCGCGCTCAAAGGCTGCGCCATCGGGCCGTGTTTATTGCAGTGCAACACAGCGACGGCCGTCTGCTAGTTCACCAGCGCAGTTTCTCCAAAGACGTGTGTCCTGGCTTATGGGACATTGCGGTGGGTGGCGTTGTTGCTTCTGGAGAGACCTATGACGCCGCCGCGGTTCGCGAGCTCGCCGAGGAAGTTGGGGTTACCAACGTTGCGCCAGTGCGCATTGGTGAAGGATCGTTCAGCGACGAATTCTTCGTGCTGAACGCGCGCTGCTATCGCGTGGTGTGCGACGGGCCGTTCGTCTTCGCCGACGGCGAGGTGGTCTCTGCGCGATGGGTCAATCGCGCCGATCTCGATGATCTGCTTGCGACGACAAGCGTGATGACCGACAGCGTTGCGTTGTTGTTGGCCCAGGGTCTCATCGCCGTCGCTCAGTAATCCTCACGTCGAGACACCTGTTTTCCTATTCGCAGCTCCACGCGCACTCAACGTTGCGTGCATCTGCACCCGAACCAAGGAGAACTTCGATGAGCATGTACGGCGCCAATCCAGAGCAGCTCGCCCGCCTGGGCAGCACCATGAAACACCAGATCGACACCATTAACACGTTGGTCAGCACGGTCACCTCAGCGCTCGGCGGCACCACATGGGTTGGTCCGGCTCGCGACCAATTTGAAGGCGACTGGAACTCAACATTTCGCCCAGCGCTCAATCGTCTTGGACAGGCATTCGATGCTGCCGGGCAAGACTGCCTGCTGCGTTCCCAAGATCTTCAGCGGGTGATGGGCGCTCGTTGATTTCTATTGGTGTGCTTTCGGCCTAGATTTCAGGGGTGCTGCAACTTGAGTTCACTGTCGAACCGTTTGTCGAGGGTCTTCCAGGTCCGCACGTCACGGCTGCAGTGTCTGCCGCCGAAGCTGTGGGAGCCACCGTCGAGTTCGGCCCCTTTGGCTCAAGTTGCACAGCATCCACCGAGGCAATGCCGTTGGTGATCGCCGAACTCGTCAGAGCGGCTTTCGCCAATGGTGCTTCACACGTCACCATGCACGTGGCTCAGGGCTCCACATGAGCCTGCCTCGTCATCCGCTAGTGCTTGCCGTGCGGCCCATTGCCGAGGCCTTGGGTGCAACAGTGCTGCCGGTGAGCCAACGTGAGCCCAGCGACATTCCACTGATGTGGGAGGGCGTTGTTGTGGCGGTTGTGCGACCAGCCCCGCTGCATGGCGCACTCGATCGTCTCATCGAATCCGTCGAGCGTGAGTTTGGTAGCCCGTTGGCCGAGTTGGGCCGCGAAGACAAACAGCGCGCCATTCGTCTGCTCGACGAGCGCGGTGCGTTCACCTTGCGGCGTGCGGTCGAAGATGTCAGCGACTCAATGGGTGTCTCGCGCATCACGGTCTACAACTACCTCAACGCCATACACCGCTAGGTCCCGATGCAGCAGCAGTTTGTGGCAGTGCGCGCTGGCCGGCTTGTTCTCGATCGGCTTACCGCCAATGACTCCGCTGCACTTCTCGAATACAAAAACGACCAAGCAGTGGCGCAACACCAGGCATGGTCGATGCCGTTCACGGCCGATGCGGCGCTCCAATTGATTGCGAGCACGGTTGGTCACTCACTTGCCGACGGCGGCCAGTTGGGGCTTCGTGATGTGTCAGGTCGTCTGATTGGCGACCTGATGGTGGCACCAGTTCCTGGAGTCGCCCACGCCGTCGAGTTGGGCATCACGTTGGCTGCACCATTCCACGGTCAGGGGTTAGCGAGCGAAGCTGTGCGCACTGTTGTCGACGTATTGTTCGCCAACGCCGAGATTCATAAGGTCGAGGCCTATGTCTCGGTGGCCAACGATTCCAGCCTTCGGCTTTTCGACCGTGCCGGATTCCGTCGCGAGGGGTACCTGCGTGATTCGTACACCACCCGCGACGGCTCGCTCATCGACGAGATCCTGTTCGGGTTCACCCGACTCGACCTCACTCGCGCAGCATCGCGATACGACGTGGTGGCGTTCGACGCCGACGACACGTTGTGGCACAGCGAAGACACGTTCTTTGCAGCCGAGCAGACCTTTGTCGAACTCGTCTCACCATTCGTAGACGCTGGCATCAATGTGAAAGAAGCGCTCACAGCCACAGAGCGTCGCAACATGCACATCCTCGGTTATGGCGTGAAGGCGTTCGGCTTGTCGATGCTTGAGTGCGCGGCAATGCTTGCACCCGATCGACTTCCGGCGTCGGTGGTCACTCGACTCGGCGAGGTGATTCGCGCGATGTTGCTCGATCCGGTTCGGCTGCTGCCCAATGTTTCGAGCGTGCTCGAACAGGTCGGGGCGACGCATCGGCTTGTGCTCATCACTAAGGGCGACCTCATCCATCAGACTGCAAAAGTCGAGACCAGCGGCCTCGCCCATCATTTCGAACGTGTTGAAATTGTGATCGAAAAAGATGTCGCTACCTACGCGCGAATCATCAACAACTTGGGCGTTCTGCCCGAGCGTTTCTGCATGGTTGGTAACTCACTACGCAGCGATGTGCTGCCGGTGCTCACACTTGGCGGCAGTGGCGTTCACGTTCCGTATCCGTTGCTGTGGGAACTCGAGCATGCGCCGCATGATCATGGACACACGGTTGTAGAACTCGAGTCGCTCACACATTTGCCGCAGTGGTTGGCTCAATAACCCGCACCGTCTGATCAGAGGCGGCGAAGTTTTACATCGGTGACCCGATGGTCGGCGCCCTTGCGCAGCACCAACGAGGCGCGATCGCGGGTTGGCTCGATGTTCTCGCGCAGGTTGCGCCCGTTGATCTCGCGCCAGATAAACCGCGCAGTCTCCACTGCCTCGTCGTGCGAGAGCGCCGCGTAGTGCTGAAAGAAGCTGTCGGGATTTCGAAACACGGTTTCGCGCAGCGTGAGAAACCGCTGAACGTACCAACCCTCGATGTCGCTCTCGAGCGCATCGACGTAGATGCTGAAGTCGAAGTAGTCGCTGACGAACTCGTTGGTCTCAGTGCCCACTTGCAATACGTTGAGCCCCTCGAGGATCAAGATGTCGGGCTGAGCAATCTGGACGTCTTCGCCTTCGACAATGTCGTACACCACGTGGCTATACACCGGAGCGGTCACAACAGGTGCGCCACTTTTGAGCTCGCGGAGAAACTGCAGCAGTCGCTTGGTGTCGTAACTTTCGGGGAAGCCCTTGCGGTTCATGATGCCGCGCTCTTCGAGCATGCGGTTGGGGTACAAGAAGCCGTCGGTGGTGATGAGCCCCACCTTTGGATGATCGGGCCAACGCGCCAGCAGTGCTTGCAGGATTCGGGCGAACGTGCTTTTGCCCACGGCCACGCTGCCGGCCACGCCGATGACATAGGGAACCTTCGAGCTCATCGTGCCCAAGAAGGTAGAGCTCACCTTTTGCAGGTTCTGTGTGGCGCTGACGTACAGGTTCAGCAAGCGAGTGAGCGAGAGATACACCGTGGCAACTTCGTCGAGATCGATGCTCTCGTTGATGCCTCGTAACTCATCGAGATCGGCTTGCCGCAGAGTGAGCGGTGTGGCTGCACGCAGCATTGCCCATTCGTCGCGATTGAAGGAGAGATAGCGGCCCGACTCGGTTCCGAATGACACGACCGAAACGATAGAGGTTCGATCATGCCGTGCCGCATTTCCCCACGCTCGTAGCCTGTGCTAATCGTGAGTTCCCTCGTACCTGAACAAAGCGGCTCCGGCGCGTACGACACTTCGTTGTCGGCCGACGAACGTAAGCGCACCGGTGCTTGGTACACCCCGCACGCGCTCGTTGCTCACGTTGTCGAACAGGCCATCACCCACGTGCAACCAGGCATCGTGGTGCGCGTGCTCGATCCGGCCTGCGGCGACGGCCGTTTCCTGATTGAAGCCGCGCGAATCATTCGTGCCGCCGGCGCAATCCCCCAACTCACGGGAGCCGACATCGATCTTGGTGGGCTCGCGCGCAGTGCAACGACCGAACAGATCGAGACCTTGCAAGGCGACTCGCTGGATCGCGATTGGGGCGATCGACGATTCGATGTGGTGGTCGGCAATCCACCGTTCCTGTCGCAGATGGCAAGCGCTACGGCGCGCTCGGGCCGCTCAGCATTTGGCGGCGGCCCGTACGCCGATGCTGCGGCCGATTTTCTGGCGCTGGCTGTGCGTCTCGCCCGCCCCGACGGTGGCCGAGTTGGCCTCGTGCTGCCGGTGTCGTTGCTTACAGCGCGAGACGCTGGGCCAATTCGGGCGAACGTGCTGCGGCAGGCATCGATCAAGTGGTTCTGGTCGTCGCCCGAGCATGTCTTCGACGCAATGGTGCGCACCTGTGCCGTGGGTTTCGAGCGCACTGTCGACGCCTCGCTCGCGCATCCGATCATTGAGCGAACCAGTGGCGTCAACTTTCACGCGACGCCATCGCTTCTCGATCAACACTTCGCGAACGCCAACGATCATTGGGGTGTGCTCATCGCCGATTCGCTCGGGCTGCCGCCGGTTCCGGCGGTGCTTGCTCGCGGCGTCCTTACCGATCACGCGCTGGTCACCGCCAACTTCCGCGATCAGTATTACGGGCTTGTCGGCGCGGTTAGCGACACCGCCGATGGACCTCCGCTCATCACCACAGGACTCATCGATGTTGCACAGTGTCATTGGGGCCGCGTTGCAACGCGCTTCGCCAAACAACGCTTCGAGGCACCAAGCGTCGACCGATCGAAACTGGCGCCATTCATGCAACGTTGGGCCGAACGCTGCCTTGTGCCGAAGGTGCTGGTTGCTACGCAAACGCATGTGCTCGAGGCCGTCGCCGACGTGTCGGGAGCATGGCTACCAGCGGTGCCCGTCATTCGGCTTGTACCCAGCGAGGGCGTCGATGTGCTTGCCATCGCTGCTGTGCTCACGTCGCCGGTTGCATCTGTAGCGATTGCGCAACAGTCAGCGGGCAGCGGTTTGTCGGCCACTACGATGCGGGTGAGCCAACGAACGCTCGGTGCTCTGCCGTGGCCAGAGGGTGATTTGTCGCAGGCCATCGGCGCGCTGTGCGCCGGAGAGATTGAGGCGTGCGGGCAAGCCGTAGATGCCGCGTTCGGTGTTGATGACAACGACTTGTTTGCGTGGTGGCTCAACGGGGTCGAACACCAACGCTCGCGACGCTGACGAATCAGTGATGCTTCGCTACGACGTGTTTAGCGGTTCCAGGGAGCCGTGGGCGACACTGCGCCTTCGCCGCCGGTGAGCACATCGAACCCATCGTCGGTTACGAGAATCATGTGCTCAAATTGCGCTGTGCGCTTGCCGTCGGCGGTGACCGCGGTCCAGTCATCGTCCCACATGCGGTGCTGCCAAGTACCAAGCGTGATCATTGGTTCGATGGTGAAGGTCATGCCCGGGCGCATGATGGTGTTGGCCCGCGAGTCGTAGTAGTGCAGGATCTGGATATCGGTGTGAAATTGTTCGCCGATGCCGTGCCCGATGAACGCACGCACCACGCCATAGCGGTGTGGCTTGGCGTGCGACTCGATGGCCTTGCCGATGTCGCTCACAGGCCGATCGGGGCGCACGGCCTCGATGCCTTTCCACATGCATTCTTCGGCCACCTTGACCAAGTCGCGGCTGGCTTCGTCGACATCGCCGACTAAGAATGTTGCGTTGGTATCGCCGTGAACGCCGCCGATGTACGCGGTGACATCGAGGTTGATGATGTCGCCATCGAGCAACGCTCGCGAGTCAGGAATGCCATGGCAGATCACTTCGTTGACGCTGGTACACACGCTCTTGCGGTAGCCGCCGTAGTTGAGTGGGCTGGGGTACGCACCGGCGTCGATGGTGAGCTGATGCACATAGGCATCGATCTCGTCAGTGGTGATTCCGGGCCGCACCATCTCGCCCGCGAGGCGCAGAATTTCAGCACCAAGATGACCTGCGTGACGCATGCGTTCGATGATCTCGGGAGTCTTGACCCGTGGCTCACTCCAACGCACGATCTTGCCTGAATCGGCGTAGCTCGGGCGGACGATGTGCGCTGGTACGGGCCGGTAGGGACTGATTTCTCCCTGCACGACTCGACCTTCGAGTGGTTTGTGGCAACGCTTGTATTTACGGCCACTGCCACACCAGCAAGCATCGTTTGCTTGGGGGAGATCCTGAGGTTGGACCGTCGTCGACATGCGACAGAGGCTACGCCGTGGAATGCCAGACCTCACGCGTGGAGACGACTCGTGCGGGCGCGAACTGTGACCTCGGAGCGCGCGAATTTGTCCTTGCGCTTGAGTATTTGCAGAGGCTCGGGGACTGATCTGAGCTGAATGGACTAGTTGAACTCGCGTTTTCCATTCATAGACCTGAAGTGCACCCACCTCCGCTGAGGCGGCTGGTGTGCCCATCCCCTAGCGGGGCTACAAGGGAGGTTTTCGTGGCGGAGCGGACCGAATCAATGCCAACGCGTGCTGCGCGTCGGCCCCAAGGTGTTCGATCAGCGGCGGCTGGCCGGGTGCCCCGAACGATGGCTCAGGCGCCACGGTCGCGGCCATTGCGTGTGCCCGAACTTGTCGTGGGCGTGGTGCTCGTTGCTGGTTGTGCGCTGCTCGCTGTGATGTTCAGTTCGCGAAGTAATGCCACCACCACTGTTGTGGTGGCGTCTCGCTCGGTTGCACGTGGCAGCGCCATCGTGGCCGACGATCTCAAGGGAGCCGAGATGGCCGGGGCGACCACAGCGATGGTTCGTGGCAGCAACGCCGTCGATTTGATTGGTCAGATTGCGCTCGTCGACATTGCTGCCAACTCGCCATTGAGCCAGTCGTTCGTCACGGCGGCCACGCCATTGCTCGATGGCGAGGCGCTCACAAGCATGGCCTTAGTCCCCGGACAAGTGCCGCCCGATCTTGCTCCCAACGATCACGTGCGAGTTGTGGTCACCTCGGTTGGGGTCGCGGGCGAGACTCAAGCCACCTTGCTCGACGAGCAAGCAATCGTGTGGTCCGTTTCTTTGGCCCCAGATGGCACCACGACAATCGTGACCGTTCGTGGCCCAATCTCACTGTCAAGTGCCGTTGCATCGGCCGCAAAGGTGCAGCTCGCCAGAGTTGGTGAGCACTGATATGACGCTGATTGTGGTTGGCACAGTGAACGGTTCCTCCGGCGCTACGACCCTTGCCTACGATCTCGCCGCTCGGGCTGGCAACGGCACCCTGCTCATCGAAGCAGATCCCGACGGTGGCTGCTTGGCCGCTCGTTTGGATGTTGCGCTGCAACCCGGACTGATGGAACTCGCCGGTGCGGCTCGTACTGGCATCGATGCCGATGACGTGTGGCGGTTCGCGCAAACGACGCGTGATGGCGTTGCCGTCGTAGTCGCGCATCCGTCGGCCGAGCAAACAAATGCTGCGTTGCGCGCCGCGCTCGGGCACGTGCTGTCGGCGGTAGTAAGCGTAGACACCATCGTGGTCGTCGACATCGGTCGCATTCGGCCTGGGTCAGCGTCGCTTGCTGCAGCGGCCTCGGCTGACCACACGATCGTGGTGTCGAGCAACTCGGTTGAGGCAATAGTGGCGTTGGCGCATCGGTCGCAGTTGCTCACCGCTTGCGCCTCTCCAGTTGTGGTGCTGAATAACGCCCAGCCATACGGCGTTGCCGAGGTTGCCGATGCAGTGCAACAGCGAGTGTGGGGGGTTATCTCTGCGGCACGCACGCAACGCCAGCAACGCTCACGAGAAGCGGCGCTTGACGCACTACTCCGTGAGTTGTGTGCATCTCACTACGGCAATGGTGCCGAAGAAGCGGCGTTCGAATCTCCCATGCAGGTGACGGCATGATCACGATCGACCAGAAGCTTGTCGTCACCATTTCGCAAGCCGTCAGCGAGGCGCTCGCCGACCAGCGCATCGAGCGCAGCGCTTCGTTGCAGTCAGCACTTGATCTCACCACCGAGCGCGAGTTCGCTCGCCGCATCGTGGGTAATCATCTCGACTCGCTCGCGGCGCGTCACCTCGCTGGAGGGGTCGAAACGTTGTCGAGCGAAGGCGAGGCGCAACTCGCCGATGCAGTGCTTGCTCGGGTGCTCGGACTTGGCCGCATTCAGCCGTTGCTCGATTCGCCCGAGATCAACGACATCCATATTCGCGGTGCGGCATCCACATGGGTCAAGACCGTCGATGGGCGTCGGTTTGCCTGTGCGCCAGTGGTCGACTCCGACGAAGAACTGATCGATCTGGTGCGCCTCGTCGCTGCCCGTGCTGGTCGCAGCGAGCGTCGATTCGACGCAGCAAATCCCGAGCTCAACATTCAGCTGCCCGATGGGTCACGTTTGTTCGCAACGATGGAGGTGAGCGCACGCCCAAGCGTGATCATTCGTAAGCATCGGTTCGAGCTGAGCTCGCTGCGTGAACTCGAAGACAACGGCCTACTCGACGAAGGCCTCACCGAATTCCTTGCCGCTGCCGTTCGCGCCAAGCGCAACATAGTTATCGCCGGTGGAACGGGAAGCGGCAAGACCACGCTGTTACGTGCACTGCTCAACGAGGTGCCCGTCGATGAACGCATCGTGACGATTGAGGACGCCTACGAACTCGGACTCGACCGTTTCGAAGAGCTTCACCCCGACTACGACATGCTGCAAAGTAGACCGGCCAACATCGAAGGTCGCGGCGCGATCACGATGGTCGATCTCACTCGCATGGCGCTACGCATGGACCCAGATCGGGTGGTCATCGGTGAGGTTCGAGGACCAGAAACGTTTCCGATGTTGATGGCGATGAGCCAAGGCAACAACGGGTCAATGTGCACGATGCACGCCGACTCAAGTCGCACCGTTTTCCCGAAACTTGCGGCGTATGTCTCGATGGCCGAATTGGGTTTGCCAGTCGACACGGTGAACTTGTTGTTGGCCACGGCGCTGCATTTCGTCGTGCATATCGAAACCATCGGCCGAGTCCGTCGCGTGACCAGTATTCGCGAGGTCGTCGATGCCGACGGCGTTCGAATTGTTTCGAACGAAGTCTTCAAGCCAGGACCCGACGGTCGCGCTGTTCCCGGTTATCCGCTTCGCTCGACAACCTTGGCGCTGCTTGAGGCCCACGGTTTCGATGCCGCCTACCTCGACAAGCCCGAAGGATGGTGGGTTTCGTGAACGTGCTGATCATCGCGATGCTCGGTGCCCTCATTGGCCTCGGATTATTTCTTGCGCGCGCAGGCATGCGTGGTCGGATTGTGTTGGTGCGCTCTGAGGCACTCGGGGCTCAACTCGCCCAGCACGCAGACCGCGCGCTGCTCCGACTGTTGCTGGCGCTCTCGGCGGCCGTTGTTGCAATAGTGGCCAGCCATTGGCCTGTCCTCGCGATCGTTGCAGCCGTTTCGGGTTGGTACGCGCCAAGCGCACTGCGCGAGCGCGGGGCCCACGGTCGCGAACTCGAGTTGGTCGAAGCCATCGCTTCGTGGACCGAGCAGATTCGCGACACCCTCGCTGCGGCCAATGGTCTGGAACATGCGATCGGGGCAACTGCTTCGCTGGCACCCCGAGCATTGGCTGTGCCGGTCAAGCGACTCGCTGCCCGCGTTGAGTACGAAGCGCTTCCCGCAGCGCTGCGCCGCTTCGCAGATGAGGTCAATCATCCAATGGCCGACTTTGTTGTGGTCGCACTGGTCATTGCGGCCGAGAAGGAAGCCCGAGATCTCGGCGCGCTGCTGGGCCACCTCGCCGAGAGCGCTCGCGATGAAGCTCGCATGCGTACTCGGGTCTGGGTTGGTCGTGCTCGCAGCCGTAGCGCGGTGCGAATCATCGTGGCAGTGGTTGCAGTGTTCGTTGTCGGGCTGTTGCTGCTCGACCGCTCGTACCTTCGTCCCTACGACACAGCGTCCGGACAACTCGTATTGGCGCTCATTCTCGCAACGTTTGGCGCATCGTTTTTACTGATGTCTCGCATGGGTCGCATTGCAATGCCGCAGCGATTCGTGGCCCGTCGCTCGCCGGCGAAGGTTGCGTCATGAACGCAAATTTGTGGATGGGTGCGGGCATTGGGCTTGGGCTCTTTGTGATATTCCGGGCGCTGACAGCGCGTCCGGTGGCATTAGCGGTTTCGTTTAAACGCCTTGAGCAGATCGGCGTTTCTGTCGCCGATCAGCGTTCGGCCGGCACGATGCCGACCCGCAGCGGTTTGGCCGACACCATGTCGCGGGTACTCATCGGTCGCCTTGGTTCGCGTGTCGAGAAGGATCTTGCTGTGATGGAGCGGCCGGTCGAACGGTTCGTGGCCGAAAAGTTTGCAACTACCCTGGCGTTGGCAGGAATTGCCGTTGCGTTGGCCGTGACATTGCGCTTTGCTGGGTCGCCGTTGCCGAACGCAGTGGCCTTCGGAGCCACCCTCGTCGCAGCGGCTGTCGGATTTGTGGTGCCCGATCTCACTCTGCGATCGCAGGCCATAGCCCGTCGGGCCGGCTTCCGTAACGCGCTATCGAGCTACCTCGATCTCGTCAACATCCTCTTGGCGGGCGGTGCCGGCATTGAGACGTCGCTCGAAGCTGCAGCACAGGCGGGCGACGGATGGGCGTTCACCCAGATTCGTCACGCGCTGCTTCGCTCACGCACCAAGCGTCAGTCACCGTGGAGCAGCTTCACCGAGCTCGGTGAAGCGATCGGAGTTCTTGAGCTCGCTGAGATTGCGGCGAGCGTTCGTCTTGCTGGCGAACAAGGCGCCCGTATCAAGTTGTCGTTGTCGGCGAAAGCAGCAGCGCTGCGCGCGCATCAAATGGCGCGAATTGAAGCCGACGCACAAGCCGCGACAGAGCGCATGGGGCTACCCACTGTGTTGATGTTCGTCGGCTTCATGGTGTTGTTGGGCTACCCAGCCCTCCAGCAGATCGTCCGGGCGCTGTGACCTGGTCGATGTCGCTCTTCACAGCTACCCCCAATAGCAACAACTCGTTAGGAGAAGTCTCATGTCAATGTTCACCCCACTTTGGACCTATTACGCGGTGCGCTTTCGTGCGTCCGCCGAGACCGACCGCGACCGCGGCGAAGTGAGCGCCACCACGGTTGTGCTCGCAGCAGCGTTGATTGCTCTCGCAATTGGCGTCGGTTTGATCATCACCACCCGCGTGCAGAACAAGGCGAACTCAATCAACCTCGGTTGATCTCGCCATGAGCATCTTCAAGCACGATTCGATGAACAGCACACGATCATCGGCGCGCCGCGATCGGGGTGAGGCCACCACACAGTTGGTGGTCATCACCCCGTTGCTGGTGCTCCTCGTGTTCTTAGGAGTGCAAGCTGCCGTCTATTTCCATGCCGCCAACGTGGCCGCGGCCGCGGCCGCTCAAGGTGCTGCAGCGGCTTCGTCGTTGTCTGGTCCGAGTAGCGCCATTGCTGTTGCGCAATCCACCGTGGCAGACCTTGGCTCACACCTTGCACATGTGCCAACGCTCAGTGTCTCTGGCGGATATGTGTCTGTTTCGGTTGTCCTGTCAGTGCCCCGCATCGTTCCGTTCTTTCCGAGTTCGGTCACCCGCACGGTGATCGAACCGCGGGAACGATTTGTCCCCGAATCGAGCCGTTGATTTCCATGCTGCTCGTCACACAGCACCAACAAGGGGGTGATCAACGGTGCGTTACTTCTTGAACCGCAGACCCAGCAACGACATCGGCAGCGCGACCGTCGAAATGGTGCTGCTTGCGCCGGTGCTCGTGCTGTTGATGGCCTTTGTGGTCTTCCTCGGCAGAGCGGGCGGGGCCACCGAGCAGGTTCGCCACGCAGCCGACGAAGCTGCTCGCGCAGCGTCGATTGTGGCCAGGCCCAAGATGCAAGGTGTGGCGCAGCTTGTGGCCGCTGCCGATCTGGCGAACAACGGATTCAACTGTGCCTCCACCTCTGTTGGTGTGCAGGTGAGCAACGCACTCGCAGCGAGTTCGGTCACGGTGACAGTTTCGTGCAGATTGAATCAACAGGGCACCAGCCTGGTTGGTGCGATTGCTCGAACGCTCACAGCAAGCTCGACCGAAGTCATCGATCAGTATCGGGCCGGCTGATGGCGCACCTCAACAGTTCTCGTTCGCGCCGCCTGCGATATACAGAGCGCGACCGCGGATCGATCACCGGTTTTGTGCTTGTTATCACGATGGCGGTGATCTGTTGCGCTGGCCTTGTCATCGATGGTGGCCGCATCGTGGGCGCCAAGGTCTCGGCGTCTGACCATGCCGAGAACGCGGCGCGTGTAGGCGCTCAGCAGGTGGTGTCGTTGCGCGCTGGTCAATGGGCTCTCGATGCCGCCCGTGCCAAGCGAAATGCCGAGGCATACCTGGTTGCGCACGGCGTCGACGGTTCTGTAGCCGTGAACGCCAATCGTGTCACGGTCACCGTTCAGTCCACCGTCTCGACAACGCTCTTGCGCCTCGTTGGGGTCGTAACGAAGTCAGTTCATGCAACACGTTTCGCTCAGCCGGTCACGCACTAGTTGTTCGCGCCGATTCAACCGCAGGAAGGGTTCACCGTGTCACGTTTACTCCGTGGTTTTGCCGCTCTCGTCGCGCCGCTTTTGTTGCTGATTGGTGTCCCGCTCGGTCTGATCAGCTTTGTTGGCCGACCGTGGCCCACGCCATTTCCTGCAGTATCAACAGTGTGGGCATCCGTGCGGCGCGGCGACATCAGCGACGGCGCGGCCATCAAGTTGCTGGCCGTGGTGTTGTGGCTTGCATGGGGTCGCCTGATGCTCAGCGTGGTCATCGAGCTCGCTGCGGCGCTCGCAGGTAAGTCGGCGCCCCGCCTCAGTGCTCTCGGATCCTCCCAACAGAGCGCGGCTGCAATCGTTGCGGCGTTGTTGATGCTGGTGAGTTCGATACCCCGTGGCGTCTCAGCATCGTCGTCGGCGACCCATCCCCGGTCTGTTCCGCTCACTCAGGTGGCGTCGCGGTTACTGCCTGCTGTGGTCACTCCCGAACCAGCTCCGGCTTTGTGTCCGGTGCCTACGGATGCGCCTGTCCCCATCGGACTTGGGGGTGCCGTGATGATCACCACCGGGGTGGTGGCGACAATCACGTTGAGGCGACGTCGCCATCTGCGCGCCACCGTCGGCGAGGTCCGTGTGCCGGTTCCGATTCAGCACCTTGTTGTTGCCGAGACCATTGTGCGTCGTCTCGACGAGGGCGACCGACTGGCTCGACTCGACATCGTGCTGCGTGCGTTGTCGTCGCAAATCGCCGACGTGGTTTCTGGTGTCGCAGTTCTTGCTGTGCTGCAATCCACCGATGGCACTCTTGAGATAGTTCTCTCTGGACCGACTCCCGCCCCACCGTTGCCTTGGTTAGCGGTTCGCTCTGATCGATGGCGGTTGCCGGCGTCCGTGGGTCTCGATGAACTCGCGCCATTCGCCCGCGCCTCGAACCAGCCGTGCCCCGCATTGGTGCATATGGGCCGCTCTACCGACGCCACTTCTGGCGAACCGGTGCAGGTGTTTGTAGATCTTGAGGCGGCAGCGCTTCTGGTGATCGAAGCCGATCAACCTCATGCGGCCAACGTCGCTCGAGCCATCGCTGCGTCGGTGTCGGTTTCGCCGTTGTCCGAGATGGCCCAACTCATTACGTGCGGCCTCAACGAAGCCCATCTCGGCCGACCGGCATCGCAGACAGCCCGCTGTCTCGACGAAGCGATCGACGCTGCTGTCGGTCATATTGGCGCTATCGCGGCGATGACCAATGCGTCAGTGTCCACGTTTGCGCTTCGCTCGCAGCCAGGGTCGGTCGAGGCATGGGAGCCGGCCATCGTTGTGGCGGCACACAGCGGCGAATTCTCTGAAGCTACGGCTGATCTCGACCACGAACTCGTTCGGCTTACCGCTATTGGCGGCCGTGGGTTAGCGATTGTTGTCGATCGCCCAGTGGCCGGTGCACGCTGGCGGCTACAGCAACGCACCCACGATTGGCTGTTGCAGCCGCTTGGAATTGCGATCGTTCCGGTTGGTCTTACGGCCGAAGAAATCGGGTGTATGCGCGAGCTACTCGATGTATCAGACACAGCGCTGTTGCCTGCCGAGCTGCGTGTCGTTGCTCCCCCCGCCGAGGGTGCGGCCATCGGTGATCTCGGTTGGGTTGAGCCACCTTGGTCGCTGATGGTGCGCATTCTCGGACCCGTCGAGGTGTGCGATCGAATGGGTGCGGTCGCGTCCTTCGAACGTTCGAAAGCTCTTGAGCTCGTCGTGTGGCTCAGCCAGCACCGTGACCGGTCGACGCGCACGGCTGCGCGCACGGCGTTGTGGGAAATCGATGTGCGTGATGCCACGTTTGCCAATGTGGTCAGTGATGCTCGCCGCGCGCTGGCGCGTCTCGCCGCCAACGTTGATGATGACGAATGGATCCCTCGCACGCTTACCGAGCAACTGCCCATGCACCACCACGTGGTGACCGACGCCGACTTGCTGCGGATGCGTTTCGAACACGCACGCACTCAATGCGCCGCCGATGCCATCGACACGTTGCGTCCAGGTCTTGAAATCGTTCGCGATCAGGTGTTCTTTGGTACCGGCTATTTGTGGACTGATGCCGAAGGAGTCACGAGTCAACTCACGGTGTTGGTCACGTCGGCCACAAGTGTGTTGGCTGGCCACTACTTGGCGCTGGGCGATATCGACGGCGTCTTCTGGGCAACAGGTCAAGGGCTCAAGGTGCTGCCCGGCCATGAGGAACTCATTGCGTTGCGAATGCGCGCCCACGCCGCACGCGGAGATCTGGCTGGTGTGCGTCAGGAGTGGCAATCGTACGAACGGGCGTTGTCGGCTGATTCGTTTAGCGCGGGTGATCCGGCACCAAAGTTGGCGGCACTGCGCCGTGAGCTGTTGTTATCGTCACTGCTGGTCGTGTAGCCCACGTCAATCGCAGGCGGGCTGGATCAGTCGATGTCGATACGCATGCCGCGCATGATCGCGTCGGTCATGCGCTCGATGTGTAGCTCGCGGTTAATAGGCCCGTCGATGGGATCGAACATTTGGGCGAGGGCATCGAAGTGCAACGGGGCGTTGGCGCCCTCAGCGAGGAACCAAATCTCGCGAAGCTGTACGTCGCGGATCAATGACTCCGATTGCAGGCGATGCAACAACCCTGCGACTTCGAGCATTCGCTCGGCCAACCCAATTTCGGTCATCAGTGTGTCTCGTTCTGACGCACCGATGCCCTTGTGGTTCAACAGTTCCCCCAGCGTGATGTGCTGTGACATAGCGATCATGAGCGCCCGAACGGTGGCGCGGAGTTGCTCGAGATCGTTGTTCGGTCTGCGCGAAGCAATCTCGTGATCGAACACCACCACGAACTGATGCACGCCGCGGCTCACGGCCGCCCGATACAACTCGGCCTTGCTGCCAAAGCGTTGAGTGATGGTTTCGTGGCTCAGCCCGAGTTCAGCGTTGAGCGCGCGCACCGACGTTGCGTCGTAGCCAAACTTGGCGAACGAGCGGAGAGCGACCTCAAGAATGGTGTCATCGCTCTGCAATGGGGGGCGACCTGGTCTCGTCATGGCAATAGGTTGGCACACGCCAAGATGGCGTGATACCTTGGCGCTCGCCAAGTAAGTTGAGTCGGCGCTGGGACGACCGAGTTCCCCCCATACGTTCCAGCGCCTGCGAAAGGGCTTTGATGATGAGCAGAACAACCAATGTCGCCACGGTCGCAATGGCCCTGTTGCTGATTGGATGCGGCGCATCCTCGTCGTCCGACACGACCTCAACGGCCACGCCGGCCACTTCGTCATCTACAACAGCAGTTGCGTCCACCGCCGACACTTCGTCAGCCACTGCGCCGGTCACGTTCACGGCGCAGGTGTGGGCCGACAACTGGTTCTCGCTGACGGTGAATGGCGTGAAGGTGGGCGAGGACAGCGTGCTAGTCACTACCGAGCGTTCGTTTAACGCAGAGACCTTCACGTTTGTCGCCACCTACCCGCTCACCATCGCGATGGTGGCGAAGGACTATGCCGAGGACGAGAGCGGGCTTGAGTACATCGGCACCGATCGCCAACAGATGGGCGACGGCGGGCTCATCGCCGAGTTCACCGACAAGAACACGGGCAAGGTCATCGCGGTCACGAATACGACGTGGAAGAGCCTGGTGATTTTCCGTGCGCCGTTAAATGTCGACTGTGTGAGCTCTGCCGATCCGGCCACGGCGTGCGAGCACGAGACGATTTTGGAACCCGAGACGTGGACGTCGCCTACGTTCGACGACAGTGCTTGGGTCGCGGCTACGGAGTTCACAGCGGCCGAGGTTCGGCCGCAGGGCGACTACACCACCCTCACGTGGTCGCCAGACGCACAGTTCATTTGGTCCGGCGATCTCAAGGTGGACAACGCCATCGTCTATCGCGTCACCGTTGCGGATCGATGACGAGCCCTACCGGTCGAGCACGCACACGACGCAGGCGACCTAGGCGGGGCCTTCGCCGAGAAGCCCAGCGGCACGCAGGGCTTCGGCCAAGGTAGACACCCGGGTGATGCGCATGTTCGAGGCTGAGTCGGGGGCGTTGGCTGGCACGATGGCCTTGGCGAAGCCGAGCCGTGAGGCCTCGCTGAGGCGCCGCTGCGTTTGCGACACCTGACGAATCTCGCCTGCCAGACCAACCTCGCCGCACGCCACGAGATCGCTGGCTAATGGTCGGTTCATCATCGCCGACGCAACTGCGAGACACAGGCTGAGATCGACCCCTGGCTCGGTGAGCTTGACGCCGCCAACAACCGACGCGTAGACCTCGTGTGCACTGACCGAGAGGCGCGCCCGGCGCTCGAGCACCGCGAGCAGCATGGCGAGGCGACCGGGGTCGACACCTTGTGCTGAGCGCCGCGGTGGCGCGCCGCCACTGACCGGATTGGTCAGCGCCTGCACCTCGACCAGCAACGGACGCTGACCTTCGATGGTTGGCACCACGGCCGACCCGGGCACCCCGGTACGGCGGTCGGCAAGAAACAGTTGGCTGGGGTCGGGAACAGGGATGAGCCCGGCGTCGGCCATCTCGAACAGACCCAATTCGCTGGTGGGGCCGAAGCGATGTTTTGATGCGCGCAGCAAGCGCAGCGCATGGTGCCGCTCACCTTCGAATGAGAGCACCGTGTCGACGACGTGTTCGAGCACGCGTGGCCCAGCGAGGCCGCCTTCTTTGGTGACGTGACCAACCAACACCATGGTGACCCCGCGGTGCTTGGCCTCTTGCACCAAGCGGTGTGCACACCCACGAACCTGCACCACGGATCCGGGGGCTGAAGACAGATCGGGGTCGGCCACGGTTTGGATGCTGTCGATGATGACGAGCTCGGGCTTGAGTTCATCGATGGCGGCCACAATGTTGGGCAGCGAGGTCTCGGGCAACAGCCACAGGTTGGGCCGCACAGCATCGAGGCGGCCCGCGCGCAAGCGAACTTGTTGGGCGCTTTCTTCGGCAGACACATACAGCGTGCGCCCTGGCCAGCCGGCCAACAGCTGCAGGAGCAACGTGCTCTTTCCGATGCCGGGCTCGCCGCCGAGCAAGGTGACGGAACCCGGGACGAAACCGCCGCCGAGTACGCGATCGAGTTCGCTGATGCCACTGGGTCGGGGGCCCGATGAGAGGGTGCTGATTTCGCCAATGGGTCGGGCAACGCCCGCCGGAAACAACGACATGCCAGCGGCCAACGTGCTGATGTCGTCGGGCGACTCGATCTCTTCGACCAAGCTGTTCCATGCAGAGCAGGCGGGACAGCGACCGGCCCACTTGGGATGACTGGCACCGCATTCGGTGCAACGATGAACGAGCCTCAGTTTGGCCATGTGGTCACCCTACGCGAGGGGTCACGCGAGGTTCTTGTGGCAATCAACGAGGGCCGCGACGAGCGGCTCTGCGCCAAGTGACGACGAGCACGTAGCCGAGGAACGACACCGAGATGGCGAGCCATACGAGCAAGAGAATCATTGCGCCGGTGGCGACTGGTCCGGCCCAACGGTTGGTTGGCGCGCGCACCTCGGTCACCGTGCCCAAGTTGATCGCTGTTCCATCGTTGGGCACAGTCCAAGACAGAACCCCGGTCTCGTCGGTGCCGGTTGTGTTGCGCACCGAACCCGGCAGGGTTGCCGTGAAGTTGATGCCCACTGCATCGGATGGGTTGACCTGAGCGTTGGCGAGTTCGGTGGCATACGGCGTGGCGCCAACCGCGGCGAGCAACGCTTCGTCGGTGTAGGCGGCGATACCCCCGCTGATCTGCAACCGCCCGTCGAGATGAAAGGTGGTCACTGCTCCTGCATGTTGGCGAACCAGCGTGATGCCCGACAACGGTCCGCTTGGGCCGTTGATACCAGCAAGAATCTGCGTGGCTTGAGCGGGGGTGCTGAATGCCTGGCTGAGCACCACTCGAAGCCCGCCGTTTGGTTCAGGAGTTGGTCCGGCAACGGTCCAGCCCGCGGCTCGAAGATCGTCGAATCGCAGGTCGGTTGCGAGGTCGGGCGCCTCTTTGACAACTGCAGCATCGGCCACTGCGGTCACCGTGACGACACCGGATCCGTTGGGCTGCACCGCAACATTTACGTTCACGTCAACACGACACGCCACGCACAACAGCGTGAGCGCAATCAGACTGATGATTCGTCGAGCCGTGTGCGCCATTGACGCAAGTCTGGCATCTGCGCGCAGCGAACCCGCGGTGCGCAGTGTGCAACTCGGTTGCTGGCGACTTACTCGCGCTCCATCGACACGGCCATGCCGGGCAGGCTCACCCATGGCTGACGGTCGACGCACCACACCTCGACGGTGGGAAGTACGCCCGACTTGTCGTCGAGCGCCCCAGCCTTCACGGCGATGATGCCCGGTGACAAGGCGAGCTCCGACACAATCGGCGAACCGCACGACGGGCAAAAGCGACGACGCACATACACGTTGTCGTTGTTCTCGCCGGTCTCCTCGTAGGTCTTCAGTTCGCCCGTGATGGCGAGCTGCGACTCGTGCGCAAGAAGGTTCACCGAGAACGCGCCGCCACTTTGGCGCTGGCAGTGATTGCAGTGGCACACCGCCGTGGCGATGAGATCACCGGTGAGCTCGAAGGTCACTTCTCCGCACAGACAACGTCCCGTTTGCATACGCACAACGTAGCCCTACGTCAGTCGTCCTTGTCGCCTCGGCTGCTGGCTCGGTTTCGACATGGGCGTATGACACTCCGGCGAGCAAAAAACTGGCGACGACACACGATGCGGCGACTACAGACATACGAATGGCAAGACGATTGTTGTTTGTGTGTAGGAAGTCGACCGGAGGAACGGAAAAGTTCCAGCACTGAGAGATAACTTTCGCCGGATGAAGCGATCATTTTTTGGCGCACTCGTGATTGCGTTGGCTCTCCTTTCTCCTACAAGTCCGGCACTGGCTCACGACGGTGACGGCGGCGCCAATAGTGACTACGAGGTTGTGGTCACTGGCTACAGCGGCGATGCCACGGGCGTTGTTGTTCGTTCTGTCGACCTCGGTAATCGAATTGAGCTCGAGCGAACCACCGCTCAAGAAGTCATCGTCACCGGATATTCGGCCGAGCCTTATCTTCGTCTCGACAGCAAAGGCGTCTGGGAAAACTTCAACTCGCCAGCGCACTACCTCAACCTCGATCGGTTCGCTTCGAAGACGCCGCCCGAGTCAGCGAGCGCTGATGCAACTCCCGATTGGCAGCTGATGAGCAGCGCGACCTCGGTGCGTTGGCACGACCATCGCACGCACTGGATGAGCGCGACCCCGCGTGAAGACGTGGTCGCGCAGCCCGATGTCGAGCGAGTGATCTTTCCTGCAAACAAGGTGGACCTCTTGATCGATGGTCAAGAGGCCAGCGCAATCGTGAAGGTCACATGGCTACCCCCGCCCAACAAGACTGGGTGGCTGATGGCGATTTCAGTGCTGGCAGGGTTGCTGATCGCGGGTCTCGTGCTCAGTGAGCCTCTGCGGCGTCTGGTGCCAGTGCTGGCGGCGCTCGGCGCCCTAGCAGCGCTTGTGGGGCAAGGCACGAGCTCAACCCGGCAGCTCATTGCCACTGCGGCTGTTCTGCTTGCTGCCGCAGCCCTGCGATCTTCTCGGGCTCAGCTCTCGCTCGTTGCTGCGGGTGCAGCTTTCGTGATTGCTGCGACTCGCCTTGAGGTCTTCGAGCATGCACTCTTACAGGGTGCCGTCTCAGGTGGCGGCCAGCGCATTGCAATCTCTGCCGCCATGATCATTTCGTCCAGCATTGTGTTCGCACAGATCGTTACTTGGCTCAGCCCCAAGCCAGCGCCCGCTACGCAGCCTGCCGAATGACAACGGCGCGGTTAGCGGTGTTGAGCGGCGCATCATGGCGGCGGCTGCCAGCAGTGGTGCTGTTGATGTCGTTCGCCGGACTCTTGTTCGCAGCGTCCCCGGCGCTTGCCCACGCTGAGCTGCTGTCGAGCGACCCGGCCCCTGGCGCTGTTCTTGACGCCGCGCCAACCAGCATCATGTTGGTGTTCACCGAACCCATCGAGATCAGCCTCGGAGCCATTCGTCTGTTCGACGGTGCCGGCAACCAGGTCGACATCGGCAAGGCCACCCATCCGGCTGGTCATACCGAGCAAGTACGGGTTGCACTCGGCGATCTTGCCGACGGTTCGTATGTTGTCGATTGGAGTGTCGTTTCATCCGACTCGCATCCAGTGCGCGCCGCGTACACCTTTCAAGTTGGCGCAACGTCGACGCTTACCTCAGGGCTACTCGATGGCATTCTCAGCCGCAAGGCAGCAAGCACGCCCGCTGAGGTGGGTTTAGCTGTCAGTCGCGGCCTCATTGCTTTGGCACTCGCAGTCGTATTCGGTGTTCTGGCCGCCGTATTTCTCGGTGTTGTTTCGCTGGGTTCGCGCCTGCGCCTCATCACGTTGATCTCGGCGGCGGTCGGCGCCATTGCCGGGGCAATAGCACTCCCGCTTCAGGTGGCGTACGCAACTGGTCAGTCGCTCGGCGTGATTACCGATTCGTCGGCTTGGAGCTCGATGCTCGAGTCGCGAGTTGGCGTGGCATGGGCCGTGCGCGCCGTAGTGATCTTGGCGTGCGGTGTTGCTCTCACGCTCACCGTTTCCCGACGCGCCAGTGTGTGGTGGCGTGCACTGCTTGGCGCTGGCCTGCTCGCTGTCGGAGTCGCCTCGGCTTTTGGCGGACATGGAGCCACGGGTCGTTGGCAGATCATCGGGATCGTTGCCACCGTGGCGCACCTCGGCGGCATGGCCGTGTGGCTCGGCGGCTTGGTTGCAGTGCTGGTGAGCTTCGCGGACATCGACGACTCTTCGGTTCGCCGGTTCTCGAAGGTGGCGTTCGTTTCTATTGTTGTCGTGGCGCTCAGCGGAGTCGTGCAGGCGCTGCGTCAACTCGGTTCGCTCAACGCACTGACCAACACGAGCTACGGAACGCTGTTGATCTGGAAGGTCATCGCGGTGGCCATGCTCATCGCGATTGCCGCCGTGAGTCGGCAGGCAACTCACGGCAAGGCCCTCGGTCGCATCACCGCCGATTCGGTCACCATCGACCGGGCGCGTTTGGTGCGTGTTGTCGTCATCGAAGCCGTTCTGGCTGTTGTCATCTTGGGCGTCACGTCGTTGCTCATCGCTGCGAACCCAACGGTGGCCAACGGACCAACTACGTTCTCGCAATCGTTGGTCAGCAACGACTACATCGTGTCGGTGGTGGTGTCGCCAGGCGGGGTGGGCTCCAACGATCTGCACCTCTACATCACGAGTCCAACGATCAGCACCGCTGGGCCAGACTCGGTGACCGTTGAGATCAGCGATCCCAGTCGCTCGATAGACCCAATTGCGATCGAGGTCTCTACAGCCGGAGTGGGCCACTACACCACCGCCGCTGCGATCTTTCCCTATCCAGCGTCGTGGACGTTGCACATCAGTGCGATCTACAACTCGTTCGACAAGGTGCAATGGACCACGGTCGTTCCGATCCGCTAGTGCGGTAGTCGTGACAGGGGTGCGGCCTCGGCGCTTCGTTGACCGTCACGAAGTTCACAAATTCTGCATGTACTGGGAACTCGATGGCTCACAAATGGCACTATGTGTTCATGCAGTGTGACCTGTGGGAAGAAGCGATCTCGGCTCGTGCCGACGGCGAGCCCGACACCATCGATCCGCGCCTGCTCGAAGCGCACTTGTCCGGCTGCGTCTCGTGTCGCACGTTTGCCGACGGCATTCACGTGCTGCCGCGCACGTCGTCGGCCGAGCTTGCCGCCACGATCCCCGACCTGTCGGCCCACGTGGTCAAGACGGCGCGAGCCAACGATCGTGGATCGGTGTGGTGGGTGTTACGCCTCGCTCTTGCCGTTGTGTCGGCGCAGATTCTGGTGTTCTCGGTGCCGGCGCTGTTGCTCGGTCATTCGCGGGGCAGCGACGAACATTCGGCGCGCCACTTGGGTTCGTTCGCCGTCGCCTACGCAATCGGTCTCATGGTCGTTGCGTTGCGCCCTGCCAAGGCCCGCGGCATGTTGCCGTTGACTGCATCGTTGGCTGGGTGTCTCGCGGTTACAGCGGTCATCGACATTGCGCAGGGCCGTGTGCCAGCACTGACCGAATCTCGGCACATCCCCGAAGTGGTTGGCCTGGTGTTGGTGTGGGTATTGGCCACACCAAAGCGGTTTGCGGCAACGCCGAAGAAGGCTGGCTTGCAGCGGCTACATGTGCTGACGCAGCAAGACACCCACACTCAACGCACGTCGTAATGATGGGATGGGCTATTCGGTGCCGCTGGCAGGAGGCCCACCATCGCCAGCGCCCGCCAACTCGATGGCAGGTGGCGGCAAGAAGCCTTCGACCGAGCTGAACGCAATGCGCTGTTCGCCGGGACGATCTGGATCGTCTTCGGTGTCA
>CAMASN010000007.1 GCA_945861025.1 Ferrithrix thermotolerans DSM 19514 | reverse complement strand
GGCAAGCCCAACACATGTTGGGCAATGAAGTTGCAGGTCATCTCTTGGCTCACCGGCGCAAGCCGCTGCAACCGTGCCTCACGCCAGTAGCGCTCAACGTGATACTCGGTCGCATAGCCGAGCCCGCCCAAGGTTTGCACTGCCTGATCCGCCGCAAAATAGCTCGCTTCGGCAGCGAGATATTTGGCCGTGTTCGCCTCTTCGGCGCAGTTGAGCCCGTTGTCATAGCGCCAGGCAGCAAGCCGCATCATTTGGTAGGCAGCGCCCAACTCCATGTGCGCTTTCGCCAACGGATGCGCAATGGCCTGATTCGCGCCAATGGGCCGGTCGAACACAATTCGTTCATTTGCGTATTGCACCGCTCGTCGCACCGCTACCTCGCCGATGCCACAGGCCATCGCCGACAGCAAGATGCGCTCGGGGTTGATGCCGTGCAGGATGTGCTGGAACCCGCGGCCCCGCTCGCCCACCATTCGCCAACCCTCTACCGGCAACCCGTCGTAGGCCACTTCGCACGAGGCCACCGCGTTGCGGCCGGCCTTTGTGATCGGGCGAATGTCTACGTACTTCGGATCGAGATCTACCAAGAACAAACTCAATCCGTTCAGCCGATTCGTCTCGTCGTGATCGGTGCGAACCAGCAGCAGCACCACCTCTGACTCAAGCGCCTTCGATGTCCAGATCTTGCGACCGGTGATGATCCACCCACCTGCGCCGTCCTCGATTGCGCGAGTCGTGATGCGACCGGTGTCGGTGCCAGCGTCGGGTTCGGTGACACCGAACGCAACGTGCAGATCACCCGATGCGGCTCGCGGCAGGAACGTGTTCTTGAGCCGTTCGTTGCCGAACTTCACCACTGGATTCAAGCCGAACATCGTGAGGTGCAACGCGGTTGAGCCGTTCATCGCCGCACCCGAGGCAGCTACGCGGTTCAACACCAACGCTGCCTCAGTGATGCCGCGGCCTCCGCCGCCGTATTGCTCGGGGATTGCGATGCCGACCCAACCGCCCTCGGCCATCACGCGGTAGAACTCCCAAGGAAAGCGGTGCTCGATATCGCATTCAGACCAGTACTGGTCGTCGAACGCGGCGCAGGTCGAATCGACAGCCTCGATGATTGCCAGATGATCTTCGTCGGGGGCGAAATCCATGCCCCAATCTGTCATGTCGGTGCGCCACGTCAGTTACTCGCAGGCGCGGTCTCTCGCTCGCACAGCGCAGGGCGTTGGCGCACCCCTCGGAGGTATAGGGTCAGGCCATGCGTGCCAAACGATCCGCTCCGGCACCGGTGATCACGGAGTTACCCGAGATCGGCGTCACGGTGATATCGAGGTGGCTCTACAACTGCTACGTCATCCACGACGGCGGCAACGGACAACCGTTCGTGGTCGACCTGGGTATGCCATCGCAGCTCCCGTTCGTGGCGGACGTGTTGTCGCTCCGGGGGTCGCACTTGTCCGAGCTCGGGGCGGCAGTGGCCACCCACGGACACGCAGACCACGTCGGCGGCCTCCCACCGCTGCGCGACCAGCATGGAACCGCCGTGCACCTCCCAATCGCGATCGCGGAGATGCGTGCAGGGACACGGGCCCTGCGCCCGCCGGGCATCAGGGAGGTCTCGCAGATCCTCCCAGTGATGGCGAGCCAGCCCCGTGACCTCGTGGCCAGCAAGGAGATCGCCGGCACGGCGGCGTCGATTGGCTGGAGCGGCAAAGGGGTTCGGCTCCCGTTCGAACCGGACTCGTGGCTGTCCGACGGCGACCACCTCCCCGGGCTCCCCGACTGGCAGGTGCTCAACACTCCTGGCCACAGCGACGACTCAACGTGCCTCTTCCATGCACCCACCCGCACCCTTCTTTCAGGCGATGCGGTCCTGTCGGCCAACGGACGGGCATGGTTCAACCCCGAGTTCGTCGACCCCGAGTTGTCGGCAGCCAGCGAGGCCCGACTCCGCGCCCTCGACGTGGAGCACCTCCTGCCCGGTCACGGCTTGGTGGTCACTGGCCCGCGTGTGATGACCGAAGCGCGAGCCCATACCGACCAACCGTCGATCGGCGCCAAGGCCTCAGCGTTGTGGCAGGTCC
This sequence comes from Ferrithrix thermotolerans DSM 19514, assembly GCA_945861025.1. Taxonomy (GTDB): domain Bacteria; phylum Actinomycetota; class Acidimicrobiia; order Acidimicrobiales; family Ilumatobacteraceae; genus WLMZ01. Next base: position 69,624 of record CAMASN010000007.1, on the reverse strand, counting down.
TGCGCAACCATGCCGGCAGCTCAGAAACATGACCCTGAAATGGGCCTATGTTGGCAGCCCCAACGGGATTCGAACCCGTGCCGCTACCTTGAGAGGGTAGTGTCCTAGGCCACTAGACGATGGGGCCGTGCAAGTAGCCTTCGCAATCTAGCGTCAGCGCAGCGACAGGCCAACCGGCGAGCACAATGGATCACATCTCATTGGCACAAACATCTGCCGAAAACGAACAATGTCGGCCACTGGAAACCAGTAGACCGACCGTCGTTGAGCTGGGGAGCAAGGAATCGAACCCTGAATAACAGTACCAGAAACTGCTGTGTTGCCAGTTACACCACTCCCCATCACGATTCCCCGTGAGGGCAACGAAGTGTACCGCTCAGTAACGAGTCGCCAACACTCAACCAGTGAGAGAGAACAACCTCTTGAAACCAATCACGCGGCCAACTGAGAGACCCACCGCTTCTTTGAGCTCCTTCATCACCGCCGTCGCTCCGCGAACCGGGCTTGTTCGGGTGGGCGATACGTACGCGGTGAGGCCCAACTCTTGCGCTACGAGACGGATTCGCAGCGAATGAAACGGATCGCTGACCAGTAACACACGGCTGGCATCACGTTCGTTGAGCAACCTCGCCACGCCCACCAGCGACTCCCAACTCGAGTGACCGCGGTTCTCCTGCAGGATCGCAGCCGAGGTCACGCCGTGTTGGGAAAGGTAGCTGGCCGACGCACTGGCCTCGGTGAAACGATCGCCGGGTTGATTGCCACCAGTGACAACCACGAGTGGTGCCACGCCACGTTTCCATAACTCGACGGCGTGATCGAGACGTGCCCGCAGCTGCGGCGACGGGCGACCGTCGTATTGCGCGGCACCGAGCACCACAATCGCGTCTACCGGACGGGCCTGGTCGCTGTTGCCTACCGACCACACCTGGAACAGGTTGACGCAGTAGTACCCGCCAACGAGGCAAACCATGACCAACAGCGCGGCGGTAAACCGACGCCGCCAACGTGAGCGCACCTTGCGCTCTTTTGTGCGGCCAGCATCGGGGGCCTCATGACTCACCCCGGCGTGGCTCCGGCGCGCTGCAGCGCTGCTTGCAGACGACGCAATGTCTCGTCGCGACCAAGTAACACCAACGATTCGAACAGTGGCGGGCCAACGGTGCGACCAGTGACCGCCACTCGAATCGGGGCCTGAGCCTTGCCGAGCTTGAGTTGGTAACCCTCGCCGATCGCTTCGAGCGTTTCTTTGAGCGCTTCGTGCTCCCATTCGGCAGTGCCGTAGGCCGCGATGACTTCGCTGAGAAGCTCGCGAGCGTTGGGGCCACCCATGGTCTTCGTGAACGCAGCCTCGTCGATAGGCGGTTCGACGAGGAACAAGAAGTCGACCATCGGCACGACCTCGTCGAGCCGCGTGACGCGGGTCTGAGCCAACGGCGCCATCGCCGAGAACACCACTGGATTGAAGTGCTCAGGGTTCCAGGGCACATCGGGTGCGAGAAGGAACGGAGCGCAGGCTTCGATAAACGCATCGAGGCTGAGCGCCCGGATGTATTCGGCATTGAACGCCGACAGCTTCTTGAGGTCGAAGAACGCTGGCGAGTGGTTCACGTCTTCGAGGCGGAAGTCGGCCACGACACGAGACCACGGAACAATCTCTGTGTCGCCGCTGGGGGCCCATCCGAGGGTCATCAAGTAGTTCACCATGCCATCGGCGAGAAAGCCCTCGGCCCGGTACTGCTCGACCGCAACTTTGTCGCGCCGCTTCGAGAGCTTCTTGCGTTGCTCGTTGACCAGCACTGGAACGTGCGCCCACACCGGCGGGTCTACGCCAAGCGCGTTCCACAACATCTGCTGCTTGGGCGTGTTCGGAAGATGCTCTTCGGCACGTACCACATGGCTGATGCGCATGGTGATGTCGTCGACGACGTTGGCCAACAAGAACATTGGTGACCCGTTGCCGCGCAACAGCACGAAGTCTTCGATGTTGGAATTGTCGAACGACACCTCGCCGCGAACGAGGTCGTGCACAATCGTGGTGCCCTCAGGAACCCGGAAACGCAGCACACGGCCAGGGCCAGCTTCGAGGCCTCGATCACGCGAATAACCGTCGTAGCCGGGCTTGCCATTGGCCTTGGCGCGCTCTTGCACTTCGTCGCCAGTGAGGTCACAGTAATACGCGACGCCAGCCTCGTAGAGGCGCTCGGCGGCAGCGATGTGAGCTTCGGCATACGTGCTCTGGAAATAGGGGCCCTCAAAGTGTTCGTCGCCCGAAGAGATTCCGATCCACGCCAAGGCATCGATGATGCCCTGCGTCCACTCAGGCTGATTTCGCGCTTCATCGGTGTCTTCGATGCGCAACACGAAGGTACCACCCTCACGCTGAGCGATTGCCCAGTTGTAGAGCGCCGTGCGGGCACCACCAACGTGGAAGAAGCCGGTGGGCGAAGGGGCAAAACGAAGACGAAGCGGACGATCAGTCATGACCCATGCAGGATACCTGCCGAGCGAGTACAGCCTTGGGGACGCCACTACAGAGTCCTTTCGGCCCTTGCGCCAGAGCTACCACCACACGGTTGCATGTCTTGAGCGAGTGCTCGTAGCGGGCTAGAACGGGCTTGTCTTGAGATGTGTGCTCATGTCGCCGATGAGCTCAATAATCATCCGCCGCTCGGCGAACTGCCACTGACCATCGACGAGATGAACTCGATCGTGATACGTGCCACCAACCACCGGAGCGAGAGCGCAGCCTGGGGCTTGATGCAACACCGTGATGTACGACCGTGCAGTGCCGCTTGTCTGGCTGTCGTGCACATCGATGACCACGTTGGTGACTACGTGCCGGGTGCGTGGCAAACCGTCATAGATGCGAACACTGGAATGAAAGGTGGCCAACACCTGCTGGGCTCCTTCGGCAGCTCCCGAACCAACGAGGCCATACAAGCCGGCTTCGCCGAACAGGTTGGCGGTTGATTCGAAATCGCCTCGGTCGATGCCGTCGCAGTAGTCAAACAACAAACGCTCGATACCTTCACGTGGATTCATGTGCAATGCGCTCCTCAGGATGCGGTCAGTGCCAAGTTACGCAACCGGCGCACGCCGACTATCAGCGTGGTGATGTCGAAGGTGTCGATTGATGGTCGGCGACGATGCGGGTAGTGTCGAAGCCATGAGTCGCCTTGCATTTCGCCGTCAAAACGAAGCCCACCCGGGCCATCGCGCTGTTGCTGGCGGCCTTGCGCGTGCCGCCGTGTTTGGGCTCAGCGATGGGCTCATCTCAAACGTGTCATTGGTCATTGGCTTTGCCGGTAGCGGTGTGGGCTCCGACGTTATTCGCCTCGCCGGTTTTGCGGGCGCAATCGCAGGCGCCGTCAGCATGGGTGCAGGCGAATGGATCTCGATCTCAGCTCAGAACGAACTGATCCATCGCGAGCTCGCAGTCGAGCGCCGCGAGCTCGTGGTGAATCCAGCGTCCGAGCAGGCCGAGTTGGCTGCGATGTATCAAGGGCATGGCATGGAGGCTTCAACCGCCAATCAGGCAGCCGCCGAGGTCATGCGCGTTCCCGAAGATGCGCTTGCGGTTCACGCTCGCGAAGAGTTCGGCATGGACCCAGACGAGTTGCCCCTTGCACTGCAATCGGCTCTGCTGTCGTTCGTTTGTTTCCTCGTAGGCGCTTTACTGCCCGTACTGCCGTGGCTCAGCGGATCCGGCAACTCGGCCAAGTGGACCTCAGTTGGCATCGGCGTTGTAGTCGCAGCGGGCCTCGGAGTCGCCATCGGCAAGTTTGCCGAGCGCAACAAGCTCACCAGCGCTATTCGTCAGGTGCTCATCCTGCTCGGCGCATGCGCCGCCACCTACCTGATCGGCCGGTTACTTCACGTCACTGTGAGCTAGCCCGCGGATTTCGCCCTGATGCGTGTTCACTTGCGGAATGGCTCAGATGAATGTCCTCGGCGGCGAACTCGAATCGTGCTCGCTTGACCCTGTTACCGGCTACTACCGCACTGGCTGCTGCGAGAACCATGGCGATGATCCGGGAATGCACGTGGTGTGCGTCATTCTCACCGACACGTTTCTTGAGTTCAGCAAAGCCGCGGGCAACGACCTCAGCACACCGATGCCGCAATACGGCTTCGCCGGATTGGTCGATGGCGATCAATGGTGTCTATGTGCATCGCGTTGGCAAGAAGCGTTCGAGGCCCACTGCGCTCCGAAGGTGCGGCTCGCATCGACACACCTGTCGGCGTTGGAATATTCGTCGCTCGCCGACCTGCGGGCTCACGCCGTAGACGCACGCTGACTCAGCCGTCGCGCTCGGCGAGGTATCGCTCGTTGATGTCGGCGATCATGCTGTCTTTATCGGCAAGCACGCCGTGCGTGAAGTACTTCGACTTGACGCCACGCTGCACAATTGCGCACACGAGATAGTCCTGATGACCAACGAGTTCGTTGAAATCGACGACATCACTGGGATCAAAGTTGGGGTCTGCAACGACGTCGGCGGCAAAGAGGTACTCGGTGATCATCGTGGTATGGGTGGCGCTTGTTGGGTGCAACGCCGTAGCCATGATGCATGTGCCGGTCACGTCGAGGAACATGTTCGGAAAGTGAGCCATGCCGAAATAGGTCTCGGCGGCTTCGGGAGTCATCGTTGGCAGCAACGGCATGACCGAACGACCCTCGGGACTGAAGCCCGACGAGCCTGCCAACAGCGCCACACCGCCGTCGTCGCGGGATTCGTCGACCACGGCACCCGAGCGGTATAGCGGCACGATGTCGACGAGTTCAGGGTGCACCTGCGGGCAGTGCAAACACTCCATGTAATTGTCGAAGATGATCTTCCAGTTGGCGTTCACTTCGGCCACGGTGCGGCGGCCAACGCGAAGCTCACCCATGTTGTGATGCGCGAATGGCAGCAGCGACGCTTCGGGATGCATGTCGAACCACTCGAGCAAGGTGGGTGGATTCTCGCTGAGGTTCACGAAAATGAACCCTTGCCAGACCTCGATTGCGATTGACCAAAGCGACAGCGAATCACGGTCGATCTCATTGGGTCCCACATTGGGGGTGCCGATCAAACGGCCATCGAGCGCGTAGCTAAACGCGTGATACGGGCAGCTGATCGAGCTCTTCGGGCCTGGACCACTTTCGGCGCACAGCTGCGCACCGCGGTGACGGCACACGTTGGCATGGGCATACAAGGTGCCGTCGCGATCGCACACAATCAGCACGCTCTCGCCGGCCACGTTGGCGACCAATCGATCGCCAGGCGACAACGGATCGGCACGGGCCACGTAGTACCAACTGCGATGCAAGATTCGATCGCGTTCGCGCGTGAAAACTGACTCGCTCGAGTAGTCGGCGCCGGTGAGTGTGTTGTGTCCTGTAGTCATTGCGTTGACCAATCTGATCGGCTCGAACGAGCGCGTGCCCAATCACGATAGTCCGTTACGGATTGCACGTGTTGCTAGAGTTTCTCCAGTCGCGAAAGCGAAGGGTGCCGCGGCCATTCGGTCGGGCAAGGGGGAGACGGTCTACGTGTCACATCCAATGAGTCGTCGTCGATTTTTGGCCCTGTCGGCCGCGGGCGTGAGTACCGTGGGCCTGGCGGCGTGCGGTAGTCGATCGAAGGGCGCTTCGTCTATTGAACTGCAGATCGCGTCGCCGGCAAAGCCAGTGAAGTTTGCGCTCACGTCAGACAACGCAGCCATCAAAGCCGGATTGAGCAACGAGGCTGGCCCGCTTCGCATTGCTAACTTCGCCGACTATGTAGCCCCCGAACTGCTCGACAAGTTCAAGTCTGAGACCGGGGTAACTGTTGAGCTCAGCACCTTCGGCGACGACGTCGAGGCACTCAGCAAGATCTCTACGGGTGCGTTCAAGGTTGACCTGCTGATGTCTACCGCGATCGATCTGTTGCCCAAGTACGTGGCACTCAAGTTGGTGCAGCCGCTTGAAAAGAGCTACTTCACAAACTACGAAAACCTGTGGGACAGCGTGCGAGATCCGTTCTACGACCTTGGTGGTCAGTTCTCCGTGCCGTACACGGTGTTCTCTACCGGCATCGGGTTTCGCTCCGACCTCGTGGCCGCACCGCTCGAAGGCGACTCCGGTTGGGATGCATTGTGGGATCCGCAATACAGCGGCGTCGCCGGGTTGCTCGACTCGTATCGCGAGGCAATGGCTCTCGGCCTGCAGCACGCCGGCATCGACAACGTCAACACCGAATCACAGACCGACATCGATGCTGGCGTCGCCGAACTTCGCAAGATGTTTGAGGCCAGCAACCCGCGTCTCGACGTGCTTGGCTACCAGAGCATCCCCGAGGGAACCACCACCATCAACCAGTTGTGGAGTGGCGACATTCTCGCCGCACAGGGCTATCTACCCGAAGGCACCGACTCGTCAGTGCTCGGGTACTGGGTGCCACCAATCGCCAAACGGGTGATCAACAACGACGCGATGAGCATCATGCGCAGCGCCGAACATCCGGTGTCGGCCCACGCCTTCATCAACTTCATGCTCAACCCCGAGAACGCAGCGATCAACCAGGCGTACATCGGCTATCAGAGCACGCTCAAGGGTTTCGAAGCCGAGACGTTGGTGGCCGAGGGCACCATTCCCGACAACCTCGCCAACGCACTCGTCACCCAAGACGACTTCACCAAGGGTCTGCGCATCTTGGCCCTTCCAGCGGTCGCCGACAAGATGTGGCAAGACGCTTGGAGCTCGCTACGCACGGGCGCGTAACGCCGTGGCACGCCGCTCGCGGCAATCGCTGAACACACTCTGGCTCGGCCTCGCTGCGCCCGGTATGGCGTGGATGGCCCTGTTCTTTATCGTGCCGTTCTACTCGGTTGCTGCAGTGGCGTTCGGCCAGGTTGATCCGATTAGACAGTCGGCCGTGCCCGAGTGGAATCCTCGGTTCTGGGACTTCACGTTGTTCACCGACGTGATGGACCGAGTGGTCAACGGCGACCTTGGCACGGTCTTCATCCGCACTGCCCTCTACGTCGTTCTGGCTGTCGCCGGCTGCGTTGTTGTGGGCTACCCGGTGGCCTACTTCGTGAGCCGCGAAGCAGGCAAGTGGCGCGCCACGCTCCTCGTGTTGATGATCCTTCCCTACTGGGTGAGCTATCTGATGCGCATGTTGGGGTGGGTCAATCTGCTCCAGCCGCAGGGCTGGATGGCACAACTGCTCAGCCACCTACCCGCGGGCGATCGCAACTGGCTCAGCGGCCAACCAATCACCGTGGTGTTCGGCTTGGTCTACGGCTATGTGCCGTTTTTCATTCTGCCCTTGTACGCAACACTCGACCGCATTGATGGGCGGCTACTCGAAGCTGCGCGCGACCTTGGAGCAACGAGCCGCCAAGCGTTTTGGCGAGTAACACTTCCTCTATCCCGGCAGGGCCTGATAGCTGCCTGCGTCATTACTGCGTTGCCGATGGTGGGCGACTACTACACCAACAACTTGTTGTCGGCTTCGCCACGAACCGAGATGGTCGGCAACCAGATTGTGTTCTTCCTGCAGCAAACCACGCAGCCTCAGGTGGGCGCCTCGCTGGTGCTCATGTTGTCGGCGGCACTACTCGTCGTGATGGCCGGCTACCTCGTCAGCGTGAACAGAGCCCAGAAACTGGTGACCCGATGAAGAGCAAACCAAAACTGCTCGCAAGCTTCACGGCTCTCTACGTGTTGTGGAGCATGTTGCCCGTGGCCATCGCTGTGCTGTTCAGCTTCAACTCGGGTCGCAGCCGATCGACATGGCAGGGCTTCTCGCTTCGCTGGTATTGGGGCGACCCGTTCTCGTCGGTATGGCACGACGACAGCCTGCTGCGCGCGTTGCGCAACAGCCTGGTGCTCGCCGTGCTCACAATTCTTGTGGCTACTCCACTCGGCGTCGGGTTGGCACTGGGGCTCACCCGTTGGCGCGGCAAACCCGCACGTGTCGCGAACGGCATTCTGCTCTTGCCCTTAGTCACCCCCGAACTGGTTGTTGGAACCGCATTGTTCTTGGTGGTCACCAACAGCTACGCGTTCCTCGATCTTGGCCGACCCGCACAGTTGGTGGGGCACGTCACGTTCTCGCTCAGCTATGTGGTCATCGTGGTACGAGGACGATTGCTCTCAATCGGGCCCGACCTCGAAGAGGCCGCGCGAGATCTCGGCGCGTCACCGTTTCAAGCCGTGCGAATGGTCATCTTGCCGTTGCTTACTCCGGCGATCTTTGCGTCAGCGGTGCTCGTCTTTGCAACATCTATCGACGACTTCGTGGCATCGTCGCTGTTGTCCTCTGGCGCCGGATCTGAGACAGTGCCAGTAAAAATCTACGGGTCGGTCCGCGGCGGCGCTACACCTGCACTCAACGCCCTCGCCACCATCATGCTGAGCCTGTCGATGCTGGCGCTTGTGGTGGTGTTCGCAATCATGCGCGTGATGCGCCGCCGACAAGGCGACGCCAACGCTGGCGAAAACAGCTTGAAAGAACTCGCGAGTTGGTAATCAGTTCAGTGTGCGAGTAGCCGCACCGCATCGCTTGGGCACCACAGCTGCACCAGTGATCCGCGCTCGGGTACCACTGAATCGCCGTCGTTGGCCATCAAGGCTTGCACGGTGACGCCGAACGCAAGCTCGACATAGACCTGGGTCACCGACCCCACGTAGACCACACGACTCACGAAACCAGAGAGGTTCGATTGCGCCCCTGAGCCCACGACACGAAGGCGTTCTGGCCGCACGATCAAACGGACCGGACCCGTGCTGGTTTGCGACTCGGCCACTGCAATTCGCTGACCGGCCAACGTGCAACTGCCGTCGCCGTTCGCTTGCGCATCGATGAGATTTGCCGTGCCGAGGAAGTCGGCAACGTACGCGTTCTCAGGCCGTTCGTAGACCTCGCGTGGCGTGCCCAGTTGCGCAACCACGCCATGGTCCATCACTGCGAGCCGATCGCTCATTGTGAGCGCTTCTTCTTGATCGTGGGTCACGTAGACGAACGTGATTCCCACATCGCGCTGCAGGCTCACCAGTTCTGATTGCAACGTCTTGCGAAGCTTGGCATCGAGCGCACCAAGCGGCTCGTCAAGCAACAACACGCTGGGCCGCAACACCAGTGCTCGAGCCAACGCAACACGCTGCTGTTGGCCACCCGACAACTGATGCGGCATCCGCTTGCCGAACTCGCCAAGACGCACCAGCTCGAGCGCCTCACCCACGCGCTTGGCAGTCTCGGCCTTTGACGATTTGGTGAACCGCAACCCAAACCCAACGTTGTCGGAAACGCTGAGATGGGGGAACAATGCATAGCTCTGGAACACCGTGTTGACCGGACGCTTGTCGGCACCAACGTGAGTGATGTCTACATCGTCGATGAGTACTCGCCCACTGGTTGGCTCTTCGAAACCAGCGATCATTCGCAGCGTTGTGGTCTTGCCGCAACCCGACGGACCCAGCAGTGAGAAGAACTCGCCGCCCGCGATCGTGAGATCAATTCGGTCAACCGCTACCTGCGCTGGGTAGTGCTTCGACAATTGATCGAGCGTGATTGAGCCAGAGGTTTGACGCGCTGCAAGACCGACTTCGTCGCTGTTCATTGCGGTTGATATTAGCCACACCAACCCAGCGGATACGGCTGGTCAGGAACCCCTAACGAAGCTTGGGCTTCACCCTGACTTTGTTCTCGAAGTCTTGCTGTCCCTCGGCGTACAGGTTCTGACTCATGCCGTGAGCGATGAGCGCCGGGGCCATGCCTTTTGCCTGGCTCGGTGCGAGTTCTCGTGCTGCCCAGATCGCCCGAAGCGTGGCCTGCACGGCCATCGCCGGCTGCGAGGCAATGGCTTGCGCTAGCTCAAGCGTGGTGGCCATCAGGTCGGCCGACGCAGTGACTTCGCTGACCATGCCCATACGCAGAGCCGTTGCTGCCGAGATCTTCTCGCGAGAGCCCACCAGCGACATACGCAGCAGATCGCCAAACGGCATTCTGTTGATCATCTTCATTGGCTCGTACACCGCAGGCATTCCATAGGTGACGTGTGGATCGAAGAAGGTGGCGTGATCGGCAGCCACCACGATGTCGGCCTCGGCGAGGATGTAGAACCCGCCGCCACAACACATGCCGTTGACGGCAGCGATAACCGGCTTCCATAGGTCGCACGACTTAGGGCCGAGATCGTCGCCTGGATCGTCGTACATGAACGCATTGCTGGTTCCGAACAGCGTGCCTTCCATCACCGACATCGGCTGGTTGCGATCGATGCCAACGCAAAAGGCTCGGTCGCCAGAGCCAGTGATGACTCCGACGTTGATCGAGTTGTCCGAACGCATGTCGCGCCACACGCTGCGCAACTCGTCTTGCATCGTCTGGTCGAATGCATTGAGGACATCGGGCCGGTTCAGCGTGACTACGAGAACAGCGTCTTGCTGGTCGACGGTGATGGTTGTGTACGACGACTTCATGTCTGCTCCAAAATCACTGGGCGGCTTCTGCAATGAATCAGCGCGTGGCCGAAGACTTCCGCAAGGAGGCGAACCAACCGAGGTCCGGACCGAACGCTGTGGATGATGGGTCTCCCACCACGCGGAGATAGGCGTCATCGAACGCTTGTTGACCGACGCCGAACTCAGCAGCGATGCGCCGACTGCGATTACGCGGCAGACCATGACGAAGCGACATCTGATGCAGCACCTCGGCGCGCAGCGCCATGTCCTCGGGGAGGAGCACTTTCCACGAATCGACAGTGTTCTCGATGAGTCTGCTTGCCGCAGGCTTCGACCGCCTGCGGGAGTTGCGGAACGACTCGATAAATGCCGCGTCGGCCTCGCCCGGGAGGGATCGGCGCATCAGTTCGGGATCACCATCGAGGATGGCGGAGAAGAGCCCTGCGGCCTCTGGGGACACCGAAGCGAGGGCTGCGTTGCGATCGCCGATGCGCCGCGCTTCTTGTTCGAGAAGGAAGACAATCGCCCGCGCCCGGCGAATTCGTGACAGTCCGCCCCCGAGAATCTCCTCGCGGCTGAAAAACTGATCCGACACCGGTTACCTCCGATATGCGTAGCACGGTTGGCCACAGCTAAACTGGAGGGATTGTATCCGGCAGCACACGCTGCAGGAGCTACCGGGAGGAACCTCCGTGACCAAGATCGTGTCTGTCCATTCATTTCGTGGTGGAACTGGGAAGAGCAATACGAGCGCCAACATTGCAGCGCAGCTCGCTCTCGCCGGAAAGCGTGTGGCAGTAGTCGACACCGATGTGCAATCGCCAGGGATTCATGTTCTTTTCGGCTTCGACGAAGAGATGCAAGGCAAGATGCTCAACGACTATCTCTACGGCGGGTGCCCAATCGTCGAATGCGCTCACGATGTGACTGCCAAGGTGGGGAACACCACCGGAACGTTGTACCTCGTGCCAGCCAGCATCAAGGCAGCAGACATCGCCAAGGTGCTGCGCCAGGGCTACGACGTTGAACTCCTCAACGAAGGCTTCCGGGCACTCGTCAAGGGCTTGAACCTCGACGTCTTGGTCATCGACACGCACCCTGGGCTCAACGAAGAGACCCTGCTTTCCATCACGATCAGCGACACCTTGTTGCTCATCCTGCGCCCCGACAAGCAAGACTTTCAGGGAACTGCCGTGACCGTCGACATCGCTCGTCGGCTCGACGTACCCGAATTGCTGTTGCTGGTCAACAAGGTTCCGTCACAGGCAGATCTCGCCGCAGTCGCCGAAGATGTCTCACGCGCCTACGGTGCCGAAGTCGCAGGCGTGTTGCAGCTCACCGAAGACATGGTCACCAACGCCTCCGGTGGCCTGTTCAGCATCACCAGCCCCGACCATCCGTGGTCGCGCACCCTTGCATCTGTCGCAGCGCGCGTCGGCCTCTAGACCACCCGGCCTTCGGCCAATGATTCAGCCCGAACCCGCGCCCGACATCGGGCGCGGATCACCCCTGTCACAACGCGCCGACGACGGCTCGCTGATCGTGCTCACCGACGTGATCGGAGATCCCGAAGGCCAACTCAGCGCTTCGCTGAACACGTTGCACGAAGCAGCATTTCCGAAGTACCCATTTTTCACGCCACTGCTGCGCACCAGATCGGGGCCCATCGCGAGCGTTGCGCAGGTGCAATCGCACCAATGGTTGCTCGAGGTTGATGGGTCACCCGCGGGCTATGTCGTGTTCGATTCAAACCTTCATCGAAGGGTTGCCATCGTTCACTTCGTGCACCTTGACCCAGCGGTTGGAGCCTTGAAGGTCGGGCAGCGTCGGTTACTGGCTTGGCTGTATCGCACGATCATCGAGCAACTGGCCAGCGACTGCGGAAACGTACCGGTACTCGGATTAGTTGGCGAAGCGCCAAGGACCCGCGCTCCATTCTTCAGGCTGATCGGCATGCGCGACCTCGACATTGAGTACTACGAACCCAAAAGCGCAGCGCAATGGCAAGGACCCGGCTCAGAACTACGTCGCCTTCATCTGCTTTGGCTCCCACCTGAGGGAATAGAACCTGCCACGATCGAAGGCCACGCGCGAGAGGCTGGAGCTGCAGCGTTCTTACTTGACCACTACCGATTCGATGCCGACATTGCCTGGGTGGCTTCGGCGGTAGGCGCCGAACGAACCCGCTGACCTCGGCCAGTGCCGTGAGACAACGATGATCAGCCGAGTCGCTTACGTCGCTTGAGTCGGTACGAGAGCTGAGTGTCGTCCCATGTGCGAACAGTGTTACGGCTCAGGACCAGACCAACGGCCGCGAACGCAACGCCAATCGACGGAGCGATCCACAGATTGTCGGTCTGCACCGCGAGTGCGATGGGAACAGCCGCGAGAATCAGGCTCAACGCCAGTGGACCCATGTCGATTGCGAACGAGACACGAAGTCGACGCTCGTCGGGCAAACTCGCCATCGCGGCCTGCCTCGCTGACCCATCGATACTCCATCGCGGGATACGCCAGATGACCAGCGCAAGAGAACCGAGTGCCACCGTGGTGGTCGCTCCGCCGATTACAAGAACGGCTCCACCGAGCAACGCACCGATAGGCAGCAACTGAAGCACTCGCGCAATCCCTTGGCTCTTGATGATCTTCGTTGATCCGTAGTTCTGCAGTAACCAACACGCTACGAAGCACACCAGTGAGGTGCCGGCGTACACCGCTTGCAGCGATCCAGCATCGGAGTAACGCGTGGTCGCAAGATGCAGGAATCCAAAGTCGACCATTGTTCCGCCAAAGATGGCGAACACTCCGACCCAGAACATCCAACGAAATGCGGGAAGTTGACCAATGAAGCTCACCGTGTCTTTGAGCGACTCGGTTGCGCCCTGCGCCCGTTGGTGGCCGACTCCGGTAGTGGCACCGGCGAGGGCCCGCGGCAAGAGTACCGCCACCAGGATTCCGACCAGTGGTGGCGCCGCAAGCAGCCAGATGAGTGAGTCATCGTTCAGGTTGAACACCGTGGGTGCGAGCACGGCAACGCCAAGACCGGCGATCTGACCGCCGAACAACCATCGGGAAATCTTCGGAAACACTGTGGCACCTTGGCCGGTGGTGAACACGTCGCCAGCGAGGGTCCACAACACAAGGGGCAGCAAGAAGTTGAGTTGGTCGGCCAAAAGCCACGCGATGGCCGCCGGAACTTTGTGCGGTACACCGAATGCAACAAGGGCCAGCATGGCGATAAACGCCGCGCTGCAGATGAAGAACACCCAGCGCACAACGCCCAGTCGTGCGAATCGGTCGACGTAGCGCATTTGGGCAAACGCGATAAGCAGCAGGCCGAGACCACCAAGTGGCCAGACCACCGCCAACGCCATGGGACTGCTGTTACTGAGCAACTGTGAAGCCGCAACGGACTCGGTGAGCACCCCGCAGAACCCCACACCGGCGAGCGCGAACGCGAGCGCAAGTGCCCAACGATTGCGCGTGTCGAGGCGCGCCGTTTCAGATGGTGCGGCTTCGCCTCTCGGCCGAGCACCCGAGCTAGCAATCAGATCGTCGAGTGCACTGCCAGCGCTACGCGTACGCTCAGCGGCACGGGACATATCGCCTAACGCGTCGTCGATATTGCGCCGGGGCCTAGGCGCGTCGCCTTTTTCTCCAAAGAGATTCAGGTCATCACTCACTTGATGGCTCCGCCCCTGAGTCGCTACGCCCAACCGCAGCATCCTGAAGCTCTTGATTCTTCACCTTGGCGCGCATCGCTGCTGCCTTCTGGGTGAGGTGGTTGAAGAAGTCGCTATCGACGATCTCCTTCACAGCATCCATTCGTTTTGCTTCGTCGATCTCGACGCGCAGCACTGCAACGGTTCGTGTCAGGCTTCGTTCGCGCTCGCCCACCTTCAGGGTCATCACCTGGAAGTTGTCAGCCAGCTCGGTCATTTCATCGCGGAAATACGCTTTGGCGAAGTCGGTCACGTCGACCGAGTAGTCACCATCGGCAACCATCTGAGTCACCGATGTGATCCGACCAAGGCGGCGGGTGACGAGTCCGGCCATGAAGTAGACGAGCACAAGCAGCACGAGGTACGAGGCACCGAACACGGGGTAGAGCACCTTGAGCACACGAGAACGAACGTCGTTGACGTACGACAGCGGATAATCGACGCCAAGTGCGCCTACCGTGTTGCCAACTGTGTCCTTGATGGGCGTATACACGGAGATCCATGTGTTGAGCGCATCGGTGTACGCAGGTTGCGGTGTGGTGCGCAAGAGGCCGTCGGTCACGAAGGTGGGAACCGTGCCGTACACCTCAGCGGCAGACTGCTTGAACTGAGCACCGCATGGGTCATCGATCTGCACGCCCTCGGAGTCTGCGCACCAACTCACGTTCGTGAAGCCGTACGCCCCCCACTGGCCGATGAAGCGAAGTTCACCGTCTGAGGTGGTGGCATACGTATACGGCGATGCGTCGGGATTGGTGCGACGAATATTGAGCATCTCGCTCACATGCTGCCAGTAGGCCGCGTCGGTTGGCCACGTGCTTTCGGCCGTTGCTGTGGTGCCCGCAAGGAATCCAGCGTTCGCCGGGTACTTCGTTCCGGGCGTGGGCCGTTCTGGGATCGTGAGCAAGTTGGAGAAGTTGGCGACATCGATGGTCTGAGCGCCACCCTCTGCCAAATCAACCAAGCTGTTCTTGAGCCTCGTGGTGGCGGTGTTCGTGGAGAAGCTGAGAATCCAGCCAGCGACCGCGAAGAAGACGATTGTGATCGCCAGGCCGAAGCCAAAAACAAGCTTCCACCGCATTCCGAGTCGGACACGACGCCGGCGCACAGACGAATCTGGCGCGTTTGTGGTCTGATTAGTGGTAGTTGGCATTCCGCTAACCTACACGTCCGCACTCACTCCAAGAAGACGCAAGGACAGGACGAATCATGGCACGGCGATCGGTTCGTCCACCACCATCGCCAGCACCGGGGCACCCCACGGTGCGATCGCTGGCCGACGCATGGCGGAGCGGAGTTTTCAAGTCGCCACACCAGTCGGCTTTGCAGGTTGACGGTGCCTCGATTTCGTACCGCGAACTCGACGAGCGCGCCCGATCAATCGCAGCCGCCATCTCACAAGCCGATCCCACTGGGGCGCCAGTGGCCGTGCTCGGTCAGCGCAGTCTCGACGCCTATCTGGGCGTGCTTGGTGCGGTGCTCGCCGGCCGCACCTATGTGCCCTTGCATCCCGGGTTTCCAGTGGACCGCACGGGTGGCATGCTGCGCCGATCGGGGGCGGCCACACTCGTAGTGGGCCCCGAGGCCGACGAGGTCGCTCGACCACTACTGGAATCGCACGAGGGCGCCCTAGCGGTGCTGTTCCCAACGCGTCGCCTGCCCGAATGGAGTGCAAGTTCTGGGATGGGCCTTCGGCTTGATGCACGAGTCATTGCCACGACACCACATGTCGAGACCCCAATGGTCAGCGATGAATCAATCGCCTATCTGCTCTTTACCTCCGGGAGCACCGGCATGCCCAAGGGAGTCGGCGTCAGCCAGGCCAACGTGTCTGCGTATCTGTCGCACGCTGTCAGCGCGTACGGATATTCACCCGCAGACCGTTGCTCACAGATGTTCGACCTCACGTTCGACCTCAGCGTGCATGATCTGTTCGCGACATGGATGGCGGGAGCGTGCCTGTGCGTGCCCACGAAACGAGCAACGATCGCCCCAGCCAAGTTCATCCGCGACGAAGAAATCACGGCGTGGTTCTCGGTGCCTTCCTCAGCGATGCTGATGGACCGCATGCGAACGATGAAGCCCGGCGCGTATCCAAGCCTGAGAATCAGCTTGTTCTGCGGCGAAGCACTACCCGCCAGCGTCGCGCAGAAATGGAGCGCTGCTGCTCCGAACTCAACGGTGCATAATCTCTACGGCCCCACCGAAGCAACCATCGCGATCACGTCGTACGAGTGGACTGCGAATTCAGGTTCCGGAGCTGCGGTGCCGATCGGTAGGCCATTCCCCGGCCATGAGGTCGCAATCGTTGATACGTCCGGATGCACCGTGGGCGAAGGCCAACGCGGCGAACTGTGTCTTGCTGGGCCGCAGGTGACTCCTGGTTACTGGAATGACCCAGAACGAACCGCGGCGAGTTTCGTGGTCTTGCCCCACAGCAGCGACCGCTGGTATCGCACCGGCGATCTCGTCGAGTGGTCGCCCTCTGACGGTCTGATCTTCCACGGACGCATTGATGATCAGGTACAGGTCATGGGATTTCGCGTCGAGCTCGCCGAGGTAGACGCTGTACTGCGCGCCGCGTTGCACACCGAGTCGGTGATCACTGTGTCGTACCCTGCTGGCCCAGCGGCCGAAGCGCTGTACGCCTTCGCGGTGCGAGATGGCGATCAGGGTGGCGAAGCGGCTGCCCTTGCAACGTGTCGCGAGGTATTACCCCCGTATATGGTTCCCAAGCAAGTGTTCTTCATCGATCATCTGCCGCTGAACAGCAACGGCAAGATCGACCGGGCTGCGCTGAGTAAGACGCTTGAAGGGCGAGCCAAATGAGTGAACGAGAGACCGCAATGGAGGCGTTCGTCATCAGTTTTCTGGTCGAGCGCGCCGGCCGATTGGGATTCGACGGCCTTGAGGTTGACGGCGATTTCGATTTCTTTGAGTCAGGCCT
This sequence comes from Ferrithrix thermotolerans DSM 19514, assembly GCA_945861025.1. Lineage (GTDB taxonomy): Bacteria > Actinomycetota > Acidimicrobiia > Acidimicrobiales > Ilumatobacteraceae > WLMZ01. Next base: position 52,514 of record CAMASN010000007.1, on the reverse strand, counting down.
GCTCGACTCGTTCGGACTGATCGAACTCATCGACAGCGTCGAGTCGAGCTTCGACCTCGAGGTCGACTTCACCGACATGGATCCCGATGCGTTCACCACCGTAGATGGACTCGTGAAATCGTTGTTGAGCACTGGGCCATGACCGATCACGATGTCACCATCGTGCTGCCCGAGCGAGGCGACCCACGCTTTGATCAGGTCGAGGCGTTGTTCGCCGAACACATCGAGCATCTGCGCACTGTCGGCCAACTCGTTCCGTTCGTCGAGAACGCTGCGCAGTTGTGGCGCAGCAGCGTCGAGAAGGCCGTTGGCAGGATCGGCACAGTTCAGATTGCAGTTGACCGCGACGAGGTCGTTGCGTTCTGCTACGGGCTGATCCGCGCCCTCCCCGATTATCTCGGCGGAGAAAAGTTCGCCACCATGCCGCACTTTTATGTCAAAGAGTCGCACCGCGGCAGCGGAGTTGGCACCCGCCTTCGAGAGTCGTTCGCACAGTGGTGCTTCGAACGCGGCTGCACATCGATCGAGAGTTACGTCTCGCCCGGCGACTCCGTTGCATTCACGTTCTGGCAACGCGCTGGCTTCGCAGTTGAACACACCCAGATCCGCAACTTCCTCACGAGTTAGAGCGTGTCGAGCAGCGATACCGCACCGCCGCGACGGCGGCGCTGCGACCCAGCGAGGCGATAGCTGACCTCGCCGTCGAGTTCGACCCCCACCACCACGCCGTCGGCAACAAGTGCCTCAAGCGTCGACCCGACACCTGTGCTGTAGCCCAGCGCCTCGAGTTCTGCTGAGGTCGACACACCGTTACGAGCCAAGTGGGCATAGAGCGCACGCTCCGCGGGAGATCGATCGAGGACACCGGCCGCGCCACCGGAGACGGCCAGGCGGTGCAAGCTGCGCAGCACCGTGGCCTCGCGGGCGACGGCTGAGAACGTGGTGACCGCTGCTCCAGGAGACTCGATGTCGCCGAAATGATTGCCGGCCTTCATCGTCGCAATCCGGCGATCGCCGTCGAACAGTTCGACGATCCCGTCGACGACGATAAACACGCGGTCGGCTACCTGACCGGCGGCGATGATTGTCTGGCCGTCCTCGAAGCGTTCGGTGACCAGTCGCGTTGCGAGCTGCGCCAACACTTCGGGGGACAACTTGGCCAGACCCGGTATCGATCCGAGGTCACTCGTTGGGTCGACGCCATCAAGCATGCGCTGCCACAACCGGGTGAACACGCCCGGTCTGGCGAGGAGTTCGGCTCGCGTGCCCACATCGACCACACCGCCCCGTTCGAGCACGATGAGCTGATCACGGGCGTCGATCAGGTCGAGGCGGGTCGTTGATGCAATCACAATGCGGCCATCGAGGTAGCGGCGCGCTGCACCCCAAAATTCCTCGCCTGCCTCGAGGTCGAGGCCCACCGTGGGGTCACTGATGAGCACGACCTGTGCCTGGCTGAGCAGCACACGCGCGAGGCCAATGCGCGCCCGATCCTGGGGCCCCACCGGATTGAGGCGACCCCCCACGAGCGTGTTCATCCCGTCGGGGTACCGCGCAACGAAGGCAGTCAAGCCTGCTGCGGCAACTGCGGCGTTTATCTCGTCGGCCGTCGCCTGCGGGCGGAGCACCGTGAGGTTCTCGGCCAGCGTGGCCTCGAGCACCGTGGAGCGCGCCGGGAGTACGGCAATATGCCTACAGACATCTCCGATCGAGGCTGTGGCAAGGTCGACGTCGTCGAGCAAGACCCGTCCGGCCCCCGGCCGCTCAAGCCCTGCTGCCACAGCAACGACCGATTCGCTCCCGCTGCCAACGGAGCCGACGAGCATGGCCCACCGCAACGCCGTCGCCGTGAACGAGACGTCGGCAAACCCACCCGCCCCATCGGGCTCGCTGTATCCCAAGTTCTCGGCGTGCAGGGCCTTGGGTTGCGCTGGCAGGGCCAGCGGAGCTGTGGGCTGGTCGCGGCGAGTCGGCGTAAGCAGCACGCGGCTGAGTCGGCGCATGTACGGCGCCGACTCCGTCAAACGGATGAGTACCGTCGGCAAGCTCGTCAGCGCTTCGGCAACGGTTCGCACGTAGAGCACCGCTGCCGTCGCTTCACCAATCGACAGGTCCGAACGCAAGAAGCCGACCACTGCGATAACGATGAGCACACCGAGCTGGCCGATTGCGAACGCCGTGAGGCCAAAGGCCTCGCCGAAGCGTTCGAGACGGATTGTCCACGACCGCACTTCCTCAGCCTCGCGACGGAAACGTCGACGGAAGTGTTCCTCGGCGTGGATGGCACGCACCGATGCCACGGTGCTCACCGCAGCATCAGTGGTCTCGCTGAGAGCCGTCTTCAGATCGAGCCGATGATGAGCCAAGGCCGTCCACCGCGACGAAACGACGCGTCGGATGATCTCGAAGATCAGCACGGTCCCAATCAGCATCGTGCCGATCGGGACGTCGATCCACAGTACCAGGGCCAACGCCAGCACCAAGCTCGCAACAGCCAGCAGACCATCGGTCTGCGCCTTCAGCAACGCCTCTTGCACCTGATCGATGTACGTGGTGCATCGGCTGAGCATGCTCGGTCGCCCGAGTGCTCCGGACTCGACGAGCACCGTGTCGTGCACGCGTTCAAACACCGCATCCTGCAGCCGGCGCCCACTGAGTGATGTGGCGTTGATTGCAAGCCCGACAGCAATGGCCCGCAGAATCGCTGCCGCCACCACCACGCCGAGAAAACGAAGCAGCTCCCATGTGAACGCACTGATTCGCGCGTCGCTACGTTGGCTGGTGGCATCAGGGTGCAGGGCCAACACGCTCACGAGATAATCGAAACCTTTAATGCGGTTCAGCGCATCGGGACCGTTTTTCGGTGTCCGCAATGCGTCTAGCTCGGCCCGACCGATACGGCCGTCGTCAACGATCGATTCGACCACGGGACCATACGTGTCCCCGACCTCGTCGACGTTCAGAGCAATGGCTCTCCCCAACAATCCGCTGGTGCGGTAGGCGGACACGTCGACGAACAGAGCATCCACAAGCCCTGTAGAACTCCTCTCGAGCGCGTCCGCTGCGGACGCGCGGATTCCGACCAACACGGCCTCACGATCAACGCCGGTGAGATCGATCGTGTTCAAAATCTCGGGGTTTTCCGACTGCAGCGCGAACCAGTTATCTGCGAACTCGTCTGCCTTGTCGCCCACGTCAAAGCTATTCAGCGCAGTGCGCAGCAGGTCACCGGTGAGCAGGGGGAGCAGGCCGAGCAGAGCGAAGAGCAGCAACGACACGGCGAACTGGAGACCAAATAAGCGTCGACTCCCGCGCGTGAACGGCAAAAAGGCGCGCACCATCTCAGAGACCGTCGCCCGCCCTTCAAGCTGAGGGTTCGTCGAGACGAGGCCGGAGTCATTGGAGTTCACGTCACTCACGCTGGAGACTCACCCGAACGTGTTCTTCGCAATAACCATTCGCTGGATCTGGTTGGTGCCTTCGTAGATCTGCGTAATTTTCGCGTCTCGCATCATACGCTCTACCGGGAACTCGTTGGTGTAGCCGTAGCCACCTAAAAACTGCACAGCGTCGGTGGTGACCTGCATGGCCACGTCGCTGGCAAAGCACTTCGCCATCGCACCGGCAACCGACAACTCACCGTGCGGGTCGCCCTCGTCGACAATCGCACACGCATGAAGCACCAATTGACGAGCGGCCTCGATGCGCATCGCGCAATCGGCAACCATCCACTGCAGTCCTTGATTGTCGGCGAGCGGACGACCAAACGTGCGGCGCTCTTTCATGTAACCAACCGCAAAGTCGAGCGCGCCCTGCGCGATGCCCACGGCTTGCGCCCCGATGGTTGGACGACTGCGATCGAGCGTATGCATGGCAACTGCGAATCCTTGGCCAATTTCGCCGATGCGATGCGAGTCTGGGACGCGCACATCGTTGAATCGAATGACCCCGGTAGGCGATCCCTTGATGCCAAGTTTGTGCTCAAGCTTGTCGACCTCGACACCCCACTCGGCCTTCACCAAGAACGCGGTGAGCCCCGTGTGGCGATCGGGCGACGTGCGCGCGAACACCGTGTAGAGATCGCTGATGCCAGCGTTGGTGATCCAGCATTTCGAGCCATTCAGAATCCACGAATCGCCATCGGCTTCGGCCTTGGTGGTCATCGAGGCCACGTCGCTGCCGGCATCGGCTTCGCTGAGCCCGTAGCTGGCCTGGCTCTCGCCGCTGCAGATACGCGGGATGTAGGTGCTCTTGAGCTCTTCGCTACCAAAGTTGAGCACCGGCAACATTGCCAGCTTGCTAATCAAGAACATCAGGCTGGTGGCTGCGCACGCCGCTGAGATCTCTTCAGCCACGATGGCCTGATCGACCAACGATGCACCAGCGCCGCCGTATTCAACCGGATACGACAAGCCGGTGAGCTCCATTGACTTCAAGGCTTCGAATGCCTGCCAGTTGTAGGTGCCGTTGCGATCGGTCTCGGCCGCCTGTGGAGCAATCTTGTCTTTGGCGAACTGGCGCACGACGGCGCGCAGTTGGCGCTGTTCGTCGGTGAGGGTCATTGATTGAGTCACTGGGAGTCTCCGGTTCAGGCGCCGGTGAGCTGACGCCAGTTGTCTGGGTATGAGTGCGTCGCTTGCTGCGGGGTGAGCCGCAGCGTCGACTCGGGGACGAGGTCGGCAATGTGACGGCCCTCGGTGTAGTGCTGAGTGGTGTGCGACACACCCTCGAAGAGTTCGCGGCGGCGAGCGACGAGCGCTGCCGATGGCTTGGGGTCGAGCCAACCCCAGATCGTGAACGCAATGGTGAGATCGTGCACCACTGGCGCCCGACCGAAGAGCGATGCGCGACGCAACGCAATGTTGAGACATCCGCGCACGGCATCGTTGGCTGACTCGCCAGCGGGCACCTGCAAGGTGGGGCGAAGACGCTCGGCCAACGTGAGTGCATAGCCCTGATCGGGGCCTTGGTATCCAAGCTGGCTACCGCTTGGCTGACGACCCTGAATCTCGCCGGGACGATCTGGCGACCAGCTCGCAGGAACAGAGTCGGGTGACTCGTAGGTGCGAACAGCTTCGACAGCGGGGACGGGAGCGAACTTAGGAGCAGCCATGGCTCTTAGTTCTACCCTGCGGAGTGCAGCAACCCAAAGACCAGCGACTCTTCGAGGGCACGCCACGAGGCTTCGATGATGTTGCAGCTGACGCCGATGGTGGTCCACGAACGATCGCCGTTGGTTGCATCGATGAGCACGCGGGTGATCGCGCCGGTGGCAGTTGCGCCATCAAGGATGCGCACCTTGTAGTCGGTGAGATGCACCTTGGAGAGCTCCGGATAGCGGCCAGAGAGCGCAGCACGCAGCGCCATATCGATGGCGTTCACCGGTCCGTTACCTTCGCAGATGTTCACGAAACGCTGATCGCCAATCCACACCTTGACGGTTGCCTCGGTGATGAAGTCGGCACCTGGAAGATCGTCGGTGATCACGCGCATGCTCTCGACCCGGAAGAAATCGTGCTGCCATCCGGTGGCCTTGCGCATCAGCAACTCGAGCGACGCGTCAGCAGCCTCAAAGTGATAGCCCTCGTGCTCGAGGCGCTTGAGATCGTCGATGACCTGATTGATGGCCGGACCATCCAAGCTCAGCCCAAGCTCTTCGGCTTTCACGGTGATGGTGGCGCGGCCCGCCATCTCGCTGACCACAAAGCGGGTGCCGTTACCGACGAGTTCGGGATCGATGTGTTCGTACGCATCCTTGGCGCGCACAATTGCCGACACGTGCAGGCCAGCCTTGTGTGCGAACGCTGACGAACCCACATATGGCGCCTGCGGATTGAGAGGACGGTTCAACACCTCGGCCACATGATTGCTCACCGAGGTGAGCCGCTCGAGGCGGCCCTCGGGCAGACACTGCATGCCCAGCTTCACCTGCAGGTTGGGGATGACGGTGGTGAGGTTGCAGTTACCGGTGCGCTCGCCGAGGCCGTTGAGCGTGCCCTGGATATGGCGGGCTCCGGCGCGCACCGCCGCCATGCTGTTGGCTACCGCGCAGCCGGTGTCGTCATGGCAATGGATGCCGATGATCACGTCGCTACCAACATGGCGATGCACGGCGCCAACGATGGCCTCGACCTCGTGTGGCAGCGAGCCGCCGTTGGTGTCGCACAGCACAAGGTGGCTCGCGCCCTTGATGACTGCGGCTTCGAGCGCACGCATTGCGAACTCGGGGTTGGCCTTGTAGCCGTCGAAGAAGTGCTCCATGTCGACGAGCACTCGGCGCCCGTGGCCAACGAGAAACTCAACCGAATCGGAGATCATCGCAGCGCCCTCTTCGAGCGTTGTCTGCAACGCGTTGAGCACGTGATAGTCCCAACTCTTGGCAACAATGCACACCGCCGATGTGCCCGCGTCGATGAGGTTGCGCAGGGTCGCGTCGTCGTCAACCTTGCCAGCCGGGCGACGGGTAGAACCAAACGCCACCATCGTGCTGGTGCTCAAGGTGAGCTCGGTTGCGGCGCGAGCGAAGAACTCGATGTCTTTGGGGTTGGCGCCTGGCCATCCGCCCTCGATGTAGTGCACGCCCAAGAAGTCGAGTTGTTCGGCGATACGCAGCTTGTCTTCGACCGTGGCCGACACACCCTCTACCTGCAAGCCGTCACGCAAAGTGGTATCGAACACCTCAATCGAGCGTGCGACGCCCCCGCTTGCTGCGGTGTTGAGTTTCTCGGTTGGTGTACTCATCGGTGCTCCTCGAGCTGTTGTGGCAAACGATCTGGGTGGGCTTCAGTTGGGCTTCGGTAGGGCTTCAGTCGGGAAATGAAAGAGCCGCCCAAAGGGGCGGCTCAGCAGCGCACGTCGTAGGTGACGTGCGCTAGCGAATAATGATGATGCGGCCAGAGGCAAATGAGAGTGTGGGCGACATCACAGGCGTCATTGTGCCTGCGATCGAGCCAAGAGTCAACCTGTTCGATGTGCACAACCTGTGCACTTGCGGTGGACGACCAAGAAATTTCTGGGGAGAAGCCACTTTCTTAGGGGATAACCCTGTGAGTTCAAAAATACCTCTTGACCTGCTGTTTTGCGTGATCCACAATGTCGTCACACCGGTTCGCACAACGAACCGGGGATGACCACAACTCGGGCGGTGGGTGGAGACACCGACTGCCAAAGGAATCTGACGCACCCGACAGCAATGCCCGGGACGAAGGTGACTGGCAGGAACAAGGCGGCAACGCCGGAAACCTCGAGTCGTCGAAGGCGAACGCAGGCAACTGTGCACACCCAAGACATTTGAGCGAGTTGACCTGGGTGACTGGGGAGGCGAGCCCGAAAAGCGGCTCACCCGCCGGATTTTGGTCCGACGGGTGAGAGGTTGAGCGAGCAAAGGTTAACGCCTGAAGGTCGATCAGCGGTGGATCATCCAACGTAGGCCGCCTTGGGTGGCGCGCCGGCCCCACCGTCGGCAGCGCAGCCCAAGGCGGTCGCCGTTTTCGGCTCTTTCGGCTCTTTCGGCTCTTTCGGCTTGCTCGGCTCGTTACACGGCCAGTTCGCACCAGTGCTTGTACTTGTCGACCTTGCCCTTGACAGCATCAAGGTAGATCTCGGCAATGACCTTGGTCTTCGGGCCGGGGCATGGAATTGCACGATCATCGACCGAGTTCACGCTGCTGATTTCAGCGGCGGTGCCACACACGAAGATTTCTTCGGCGATATACAGGTCGCTGCGGGCGAGGTTGTCGACACGAACGTCGTAACCCTCATCGCGAGCGATGGTCATCACGCTGTTCTGGGTGATGCCCTCAAGCGCGCCAGCCGACAACGGCGGAGTAATGATGATGCCATTACGCACCGCAAAGATGTTCTCGCCAGTGCACTCGGCAATGAGGCCGTTGGGAGCCAACATGATGGCTTCGTCGTAACCGGCCCTGAGGGCCTCGACTTTGGCCAGCGACGAGTTCACATAGTTGCCAACGGTCTTGGCGGCCGGCGGCATCGTGTTGTGATCGTGACGGGTCCATGAGCTGATCTTCATGCGCACGCCCTTGCTCACAGCGTCGTCACCGAGATAGGCGCCCCATGGCCAACAGGCAATGGCAACGTCGGTGCGGCAGGGAAGAGTGTTCAGGCCCATCTCGCCGTAGCCGTAGTACGCAAGCGGGCGCACGTAGCAACCTGGCAAGCCAGTGCTGGCAACGGTTTCCTTGGTGGCCTGAACCAACTCGTCGACGGTGTACGGAATCTCCATACCCATGATGTGCGCGCTATTGAACAGGCGCTTGATGTGCTCGGTGAGACGAAACACTGCTGGGCCATTATCGGTGGGGTATGCGCGGATACCTTCGAACACACCGGTGCCATAGTGCAACGTATGAGTGAGCACATGTACTTGGGCTTTATCCCAATCGACAAGCTCACCGTTCATCCAAATTTTTGGAGTGGTCTGGATCGGCATTCGGATGCCCTCTTTCTGTATCGAGATCTACACGCGACGCGTCGCGATGGGAAACGCTAGGTCACGCAGTGAGTTTTGCGGCGATGGCATCAGCGATCTGGCTGGTGCTACCGCTAACAGGATTGGCACATGCAGCGCGCACCCGATCGGCAGCCTCGCCTTCGCCAAGGAAATCGAGCATCAACGCCGCGCTGAGAATTGCGGCCGTTGGGTTGGCCTTGCCCGTGCCCACGATGTCGGGGGCCGAGCCGTGCACTGGCTCGAACATCGAGGGACCGGTGCGTGCCGGGTTGAGGTTGGCCGACGACGCAAGGCCAATGCCGCCACTGACCGCGCCACCGAGATCGGTGAGGATGTCGCCGAACAGGTTGTCGGTGACGATGACGTCGTAGCGGTGAGGGTCTTGCACGAAGTAGATGCACGCCGCATCGACATGGTTGTACGCAGTGCCAACCTGAGGGAAGTCGGCGGCGACGATGTTGAACGTGCGCTGCCACAGATCGCCAGCAAACGTGAGCACGTTGGTCTTATGCACCAAGGTGACGTGCTTGCGCTCACGGCCAGCGGCCAACTCGAACGCATATCGAATGCAACGCTCAACGCCCATGCGCGTGTTCACACTGCCCTGAGTTGCAACTTCGTTCAGCGTGCCGCGCCGCAGAACGCCACCCTCGCCTACGTATGGACCCTCGGTGTTTTCGCGGATGACCACAAAGTTGTGCGGCTCGGTATGGCCCGGGGCAGTGCCAACGAACGGACGCTGGTTGATATAGAGATCGAGCTCGAACCGCATCTTCAGCAGCAAGCCACGCTCAATTAGGCCTGGCGGAACATCGGGCGTGCCGACAGCGCCGAGCAGAATGGCATCGAAGCCACGAAGTTGCTCGAGCACAGCATCGGACAAGACCTCGCCGTCGCGCAGGTAGCGAGCGCCACCGAGATCGAAATCGGTTGTCTCGAGGTCTACCCCGGCGGCGCGGATGACCTTGAGCGCCTCAACGGTGACTTCGGGACCAATACCGTCGCCACCAATAACTGCAAGCCGATGCTTCTTGTGCGGATTCGTCATAAGGCCAGCATCGTAGAAGACCAAATGCCACACGCGCACCTTGGCCTAGACAGATAACCTTGCCGAGATGGCAAAGCACCAATTTTCCCGCACTGCGTACGTCCGCATGCAAGCCGAGTTCGACGATCTCAGCACACGCGGTCGCTTCGCCGTTGCCGAGAAGATTGAGCGTGCCCGCGAGATGGGCGACCTCAAAGAAAATGGCGACTATCACGCCGCCAAAGACGAACAGGGCCACATGGAAGGCCGCATTCGCCAACTCGAATACCTCCTCGAAAACGGCGAGGTCATCGACTCCGGACCCGAGGGCGAAGTTCGCGTCGGGCAAAAGATCACCATCGTGTACGAAGGCGACTCCGACGACATGGCCGAGACCTACATCATTGGTCACGTCGAAGAGCAGCTTGAGGGCTACGACATCGTGAGCCCCGGCTCACCGCTTGGTGCCGCTCTGTTGGGCTCCACCGTCGGCAGCTGGGTCGGATACGAAGCGCCCAACGGCGAACTCAAGGTCAAGATCCTCAGTGTGGGGCCTGCCTAGATGGCACTACGCGATGGCGGCGGCGTCCGCGAACCCAAGCTTCCACCCGGCCGCGAGGTCGAGCTCGCCGGTCGTGGCACCACGTTTGTGCGTGAGTTGCCAGGACCCACGCCAACGGCGCCCACGCTCATGCTGCTGCATGGCTGGACCGCCAGCGCAGACCTCAACTGGTTCACCAGCTACTACCCATTGGCCGATCACTTTCGTGTTGTCGCCCTCGATCACCGCGGCCACGGTGGCGGCATCCGCAGCCGCAAGATGTTCCGACTCAGCGACTGCGCCGACGACGCTGCGGCGCTCGCCGACATTCTCGGCATCGAACGTTTCATTCCTGTGGGCTACAGCATGGGCGGGCCCATTGCTCAGCTGATCTGGAAGCAGCACCGCGAACGAGTCCTTGGCCTCGTGCTGTGCGCAACCGCTGGCTCGTTCGTTTCAAGCCGCGAAGAGAAGCTTTCCTTCGCTGGCCTGTCAGGACTCGCTGCGTTGTCTCGTCTCGCTCCGTCACAGGCACGGCAGTGGCTCACCGAGCAGGTCTACTTGCAGCGCAAAGCCGACGAGTGGGAACCATGGGCAGTCGAGCAAGCGTCACGCCACGAGTGGCGCATGGTGCTCGAGGCAGGTCGCGCAATCGGCAGCTTCTCGTCACGCCCATGGCTCAAGGATGTCGATGTACCCGCTTCGGTGCTCATCACCATGCGCGACCGCGTGGTGCCAGTGCGTCGTCAGGTACGGCTCTTCGAATCGATTACCGGAGCCGAGGCATTCAGGGTCGACGGCGATCACGACGCGTGCATCGCTAACGCCGATCGCTTCGTGCCCACCCTCATCCGCGCGGTGCACTCAGTTTGCGATCGCGCCGGCGTGCTGTCTTGAGTCCCTTCGGTCGGCTTCGCCTACGACCCCTCGCTTCGGCCGTCGCTGGTTTCACTATCGCCGGTCTCAGCACCGCAGCGGTGCTCTCGCGACTTCGTCGCGGCGCTTCATCTGGGCATCCAATCACGCGTCACGGACGCGCCGCTCGCAACAGCCAACTCGCCAAACTCGGCGTGCAGGTTGGCACTACGTACGCCACCACGTCGGCGCGCAAAATCTTTGCCAGCACCGAGCGCCGCATCGAACTCGACCGCGAGCGCGAACTCAAGACCGCCGACCAGATTGCCGATCGACTCGGGCAGATGAAGGGCGCGCTCATGAAGCTCGGCCAGATGGCCAGCTATCTCGACGAGGGCCTTCCCGAACCACTACGAGCGGCGTTGTCGCAGCTGCAATCGAACGCTCCGCCGATGAGCGCCGAGCTCGCGATACAGGCCATCGAGCGCGAACTCGGTGCGCCAATCTCGGCGCTGTTCGTCGAGTTCGATCCCGAGCCAATCGCAGCCGCATCCATTGGTCAGGTACACAAGGCCATCATCATCGACCCCGCGACGGGCCTCGAGCGAGCCGTGGCCGTGAAGGTGCAATACCCGGGTGTCGATACAGCCATTGCTTCCGATCTTCGCAACACCGAGTTGCTCGGCGCGATTCTGAAGCAGGGCTTCGGTGGCCTCGACCCCACCGAGATGGTGGCCGAGATTAAGACCCGCCTCAGCGAAGAACTCGATTACGAACTCGAGGCGCGCAATCAACGCGCCTTCAACGCCTATTACAAAGATCATCCCTACGTGCACGTGCCCGAGGTCATCGACCATCTCTGCTCGAGGAGAATCCTCACCACCGAACTCGTCATCGGCTCCACATGGCAAGAGCTACTCACCTGGGATCAAAGCGAACGCGATCTCGCCGCCGAGTGCATCTTCCGGTTCGTCTTTCGAAGCCTCTATCGATTCAAGGCATTCAACGGCGATCCGCACCCCGGCAACTATTTATTCCATGGCAACGGGCGAGTTACGTTCTTGGACTTCGGACTCGTGAAGCACTTCACCGATACCGAGCTACAGATGTTCGAGTCGATGGTTTACGCCGCCGCTGTAGAACACGACAACGACAAGTTCCGCCGCATTATCGAAGACGCCGGCATGTTGGCGCCCAACGCACCAGTGACTACCGAGGCCGCCGGCGAATACTTTTCGCACTTTTATCAAGCCGTGAGCGAAGACCGTGTCATGACGTGGACGCCCGAATACAGCTCGACCATTGTGCGCCACACATTCGACCGCACGAGCCCGATCTCGCAATTCTCCACGGTGCCCAAAACGTTTGTGTTTATTCAGCGAATCAACCTTGGGCTGTACGCGATTCTCGGCGAACTCAGAGCCACCGGCAACTACCGGAGAATCTCCGAAGAGCTGTGGCCAAAGGTGAACTCTGGTGGCTCAACCCCTATGGGGCTCGCCGAAGACGAATGGCTGCGGCAGCGTGGTGCATACCCAAGCGAGCACAAAGCCAGATAGCGTCGGCGAAATGCGTCGCCAGCTCACCATCACCGTTGCTTGTCTTACCTGCCTTGTCGTCCTTGCCGGATGCGGTAGCTCAAAGAGTTCAACCAGCTCCACCGACTCGGTGAAGACGGATTCGTCAACACCCGACTCGTCTACCGCGAGCTCTTCGACCGCTGGCCCAACCACCAAGCCCACGGTGAAGATTCCTGCCACGCTGCCAACCGAGCTCGTCATCACCGACCTCGAAGAAGGCACCGGACCAGCAGCGAAGGCGGGCGACGATGTCTCCGTGTTCTACGTGGGTGTGCGTTCGGTCGACGGCACCGAGTTCGATAGCAACTTTGACAGTCAGCCGTTTCCCGTCACCCTCGGTGCTGGCGGCGTCATTCAAGGTTGGGACCAAGGCCTCGTAGGCGTCAAAGCCGGCGGCCTTCGCCAACTCGACATCCCCGCCGACCTCGCCTACGGCGACCGGCCTCAGGGCGACATCATCAAGGCCGGCGACGCTCTGACCTTCGTGGTCAAGGTCGTGTCAGTGTCCACCCCACTGGTCGTTCCCGATGCGAACCCGGCCGACGCCCCCACGGTGAGCATTCCAACCAGCGTCGGAGCCACCGAACTCGGCATCACCGAACTGGTTCCGGGCACCGGTGAGACAGCGGTTGCCGACGGCACCGCCTATCTGCAGCTCAACGCCTACCGGGGCGATACCGGCGCCGAGCTTGAGAGCACCTGGAAGACCGGCAAGGCAGTCAAGGTCGTGCTCAACAGTGGCACCATCAAGGGTCTGGTCGATGGCGTGACCGGCATGAAAGTGGGAGGACGCCGCCTGCTCATCGTGCCATCGGAGCAGGGTTTCGGCAGCGACGGCAACACCGCGAACTCGCTGCCCGCCGTCACCGACCTCGTGCTTGTGGTCGACCTCGTTGGGTTCACCAAGTAACTCGTGCTCAGCGCCGGCGACGGCAGTTTCGCGTCGAGGCCAACTCGTCGCTCGTACGCAACAGTGCTTCATAGGGGTCTCCCCACAATCCAGCCGTGCCGAACCACATTGCCTCGAGCGCATCGACCATCAGGCCCGCGCCGGCGGCGGTCTGGGCGATGAGCTCATCAGGGTCGTCCTCAAAGCGGATCAGGCTGGCAACGCCATCGTCGCTCACTACCGCAACCGCTCGCACACGCCGACGCAACGGGTGGCGGCTGGCCCGCTGAGCCATCGAACCGTCCTCTGCCATGGGGGCCGCCCAACCTGCGGTCACCACAGCGGCGGCATCGAACGAACGGACGAGCACACCCGCCGCACCGGCCATGAGCTCGTAGACATCGTCAGACTCGTCGATGAAACTCGAGCGCGCTGCTTGACCCGTGTCGTCAACTAACCCAAGTGGATCGTTGAGCACAATTCCGTAGAGGCGTGCTGCCGGGAAATGGAATCCGAGCGACATATCAAGGCGTCGCTCAAGCCACATGGCGATATTCAAGGTGGTGTCTTGCACCACGGACTGAGTGCCCACGAGTGGGCCCGCAGGAAATCTGGCTCAACTCGCTCAACTCAGTCGGCTACAGGCCGACTCCGCGTTGCGAGCGCTCAATGCTGAGCGACACGGCAGCGGCTGCCTCGACGACCGCTTTGCCAAACCGTTTGCCGGGTTGACGGGTGAGCCGTTCGATCGGACCGCTAATGCTCACCGCAGCGAGCACCACCCCATCAACGCCGTGGACGGCAGCGGAGACCGAGGCAACTCCGGGCTCGCGCTCTTCGACGCTTTCGACCCACGCCTCTTTGCTCGTGGCCGAACCGGCTGTGGCGTGCAGAACACGACCGGCCGAACCCACCCCCAGTGGCAAGCGCGCGCCCTCGGGCACAATCCAACGCAAGCCGTGAGGCGACTGCATCGAGACCACGCACCGACGCTCGTCGCCCTCGCGCACAAACAGTTGCACGCTCTCGGCAGTGGCGTCGCGAAGCGCGATGAGCGCAGGGCGGGCCAACTCGCCCAGAGGAAATGCCTCGGCCGCTGCGCGTCCCATCGCGATGAGTTCGAACCCCAGACAGAAGCGCCCAGCATCGTCTCGGCGCACGAGGCCGTGCTCTTGCAGCGCGACGGCAAGTCGATGCGCAGTGGCACGCGGCAGACCAGTGGCTGACTGCAGATCAGCGAGGCCCAACGGACCCTGAGCGCGCAACGAACGCAACACCAATATTGCCTTGTCGAGTACGCCGACGCCCGATATGCTGTCCACCACACGAGAATGCTATCTCAGAAAGTGAGACAGACGCGATGAAATCGACACTGCCCCAAAAGGTCTGGGACCGCCATGTGGTCTACAGCGCAGCCAGCGAACCCGACCTGCTCTACATCGACCTCCACCTCGTTCACGAGGTAACCAGCCCACAGGCATTCGACGGCCTGCGTCTCAGCGGCCGCAAGATCCGCCGCCCCGATCTCACCATCGCCACCGAAGATCACAACGTGCCCACCGCGAACATCGATCAACCAATCGAAGACCCAATCTCTGCCCGCCAAGTAGATGTGCTGCGCGAGAACACCGCCGAGTTCGGCATCACCAACTTCCCCATGGGCCACCCACTGCAGGGCATTGTGCACGTGATCGCTCCCGAGCAGGGTCGCACCTTGCCCGGCATGACCGTGGTGTGCGGCGATAGCCACACGGCAACACACGGCGCCTTCGGAGCCTTGGCATTCGGCATCGGCACCAGCGAGGTCGAGCATGTGCTCGCCACGCAGACGCTGCCGCAAACCCGACCCAAGTGGATGGCCGTGACGGTCGATGGCGAATTGGCCCCAGGCGTTACCGCCAAGGACATCATCCTCGCGATCATCGGCGAAATCGGCACCGGCGGCGGCATCGGCCATGTCATCGAATACCGCGGTTCGGCCATTCGTGCGCTGAGCATGGAAGGTCGCATGACGGTGTGCAACATGAGTATTGAGGCTGGCGCCAAGGCCGGACTCATCGCTCCCGACGACACAACCTTTTCGTACCTCAACGGCCGCGCCAACGCACCAAAGGGTGCCGATTGGGACGCCGCTGTCGCCGACTGGCGCACGCTGGTCACCGACGATGGTGCCACGTGGGACAAAGAAGTATTCATCGACGCCTCAACCCTGAAGCCGCAGGTGTCGTGGGGAACCAACCCCGCTCAGGTCATCTCCATCGACGATGTCGTGCCGTCGCCCGAAGACTGCGAAGACCCCACCGCCCGCGAGACAATCGAGCGAGCGTTGCAATACATGGGCCTCACCGCTGGCACCCCAATTCGCGATGTCACCGTCGACACGGTGTTTATCGGTAGCTGCACCAACAGCCGCATCGAAGACCTTCGGGCGGCAGCAGCTGTCATGCGAGGCCACACCGTGACCGTCAAGCGAGTGATGGTCGTGCCGGGTAGCCATGCCGTCAAGGCGCAGGCCGAAGCCGAGGGCTTGCCCGCGATCTTCACCGCTGCTGGCGCAGATTGGCGCGAGCCGGGTTGCAGCATGTGCTTGGCCATGAACCCCGACAAGCTTGCGGTCGGTGAGCGCTCAGCGAGCACCAGCAACCGCAACTTCGAAGGCCGTCAAGGCCGCGGCGGACGCACCCACCTCGTGTCCCCAGAGATCGCAGCGGCCACTGCAATCCTTGGCCACTTCGCCACACCCGCCGATCTCGAGAAGGCAGCACAGTCATGAAAGCAGTACGCGTCATCACCGGTACCGGTGTGCCCCTCAAGCGCAGCGACGTAGACACCGACCAGATCATCCCTGCCGATTGGCTCAAGCGTGTTGAGCGCACCGGCTTCGAAAAGGGACTCTTCAGCACGTGGCGAGACGATCGCAACTTTGTGCTCAACGACGAGAAGTACGCAAGCGCCTCGATCTTGGTTGCAGGCCCCAGTTTCGGCGTTGGCTCATCACGCGAGCACGCCGTGTGGGCCATCCAGCAATACGGGTTCGACGCCGTGATCGCACCAAGCTTCAGCGACATCTTCCGCAACAACTGCACCAAGAATGGTCTTGCTCCGGTGGTGCTGTCGGCCGAGGCCGTCACCCGCATCTGGGATGCCATCGAGGCCGATCACACCGTTGAGATCACCGTCGACATGGAGCGCCTGCTCGTCGAGATTCCGTCAATCGGATTCGTTGAGAGCTTTGAGATGGAAGCTCAGAACCAGTATCGGTTCCTCAACGGACTCGACGACGTGGGCATCACCATGACACACATCGCCGACATCGATTCGTACGAATCGAAGCGTCCGGCCTGGTTGCACTAGCCGCCACATCACTCAGCGGCCACATCACTCCGCCGCCACATCACTCAGCCGCCACATCACTCAGCCGCCTCATTCCGCTCCACCAAAGCGTTTGTTGAAGACAATTGGTCGAGGGTCGACCAATTGTCTTCAACAAACCGTGGAGTGCAGACGGGCGAAGGGGGGCGACGACGCGGCGCTGGTGGTCGGCAGAGTGTGCGGTGTGAGTTAGACGAGAGCGTCGAACTGGTGCAGATCGCGAAGCTTGGGGTTATTCGAGAACACCTCGACCGGCTTCGTGAACGGCAGACGTAACGCACGCTGCAACACGGTGCACTGCACGTGTTGGTTGTATTCGGCCAAGGTGACCGCCCAGCCATCTTTGCCAGCGCGAGCCGTGCGGCCGCTGCGGTGCAAATAGGCCTTGCCGTCGGCGGCAGGCTCGTAATGGATCACTGCACCGATGTCGTCGATGTCGATACCACGGGCGGCAACGTCGGTTGCAACGAGCACCGAAATTTCGCCGATGGTGAACCGCTTCAGCGCCTTTTCGCGCGATGGCTGCGGGAGATCGCCGTGAATGGCCATTGCTCGCACACCAAGATCTTGCAATGCCTCTGTGGCGCGGTCGCAGGCACGCTTGGTTGCGCAGAACACGATGACGCGCTCGAACGAGCTAGCGATCGTTGCCACCACTTTGTCGCGGTCCATGCGATGCACCGCCAAGAAGAGGTGATACATCGTACCAACCGTGTCGGTAGGCGCATCGATAGACACCTCGACGGGGTCTTTGAGATAGCGGCGAACCAAGTGTCCGACGTCGCCGTCGAGTGTTGCCGAGAACAGCATTGTCTGATGCGGTCCGGTGATCTTGCGCAGAATCCACTCAACCTGCGGGGTGAACCCATCGTCGGCCATGCGATCGGCCTCGTCGAGTACGAGCACTTCGATCTGATCGAGATCGAGTTCGTTGTTTTTCAACAGGTCGATGAGGCGCAGTGGAGTGGCCACAACAACCTCGACGCCGGCGTTGAGTACGTCGATCTGACGATGGCGCGATGACCCGCCGTACACCGCAAGTACGCCGAACCCGCACGCCTGAGCGACTGGTTCAAGTACTTCGGCTACCTGTAGTGCCAATTCGCGCGTGGGCACGAGGATGAGTCCGCGTGGCTTATTGGGCGCTGCTTTGCCGGTGAGACGCGAGAGCAGCGGCACACCGAAGGCAAGTGTTTTACCTGAGCCGGTACGGGCTCGGCCACACACATCGACACCGGTGAGCGCTACTGGAATGGCCTCGGTTTGAATCGCGAACGGCTTCGAAAACCCAGCAGCAGCAAGGCCTGCATCGATATCGGGTGGCACGCCAAGGGCTGCGAAGCCGGTGGGCGTGTACACGGGTGCAACGTCGGTTAGTTTTTCGGTGTGCTCGGATGTGTGATCGTCGGCGGGCCTGTGAGGGGGAGTCCGCCGACCGCGTGCAGCGCCGAGGTGGGCTGGAGAGTCAGGCATGTTGCTAGCAGGGTATCTACGCCAAGACCCTGAATGGCGCTTTCTCGAAGCAGGGTCTGGCACCTATTGTAAATGCGTGACCAATGAGCACCCATCTTCGAGCGCGCAGCAGCCCGCTACGACGGCAATTACCGCCGGCCGATCGGCCAACGGCACGTCGCTCGCCACGCCGCTCTGGGCCTCGAGTACATGGGTGTCAACAGGACTTGTCGACGCTCGCCGGCGCGCTACCGGACGCCGATCCACAGAGTTCTACAGCCGCTACGCGAACCCCACGGTTCGCGCATTCGAAGAAGCCATCGCCGCGCTCGAGGGTGCCGAAGACGCAGTTGCATACGCAAGCGGAATGGGCGCGCTGAGCACCACGATTCTGGCGCTGTGCAGTTCGGGCAGCCATATCGTCGCCCAGCAACAGCTCTACGCGGGCACGCTTGCGTTCTTACAGGGGCCGTGTCGGCGATTTGGTATCGATGTCACCTATGTCGACGGCACGAAGCCCGGCGCGTTTGCTGCTGCAGTTCAACCCGGCCGCACGATGCTGGTGCTCGCCGAGACTCCGTCGAACCCACTACTCGAGTTGATCGATCTCGATGAGCTTGGCGCGATCAAGGGGCCCTTCACTGTGGTCGACTCCACGTTTGCCACTCCTCTTGGTCAGCACCCGATTCAGCACGGCGTCGACCTCGTGATCCACTCAGCTACCAAGGGCATCGATGGTCACAACGATGCAACGCTCGGTGTGATCGCTGGCGAGCGAGACCTGCTCGACGAAATCTGGAGCTACGGCGTGCTGCACGGTGCAACCCCGTCGCCCGCCGACGCGCTCAACGCACTCCGCGGAATTCGCACGCTCGCAGTGCGCACGACTCACCAATCGAAGTCGGCAATGCAGATCTCCACGGCGCTCGCTACGCACGCCGCAGTGCGCGCCGCGCACTACCCCGGCCTCACCACACATCCGCAATACGAACTCGGTCAGCGCCAAATGCGCAACAGCGGCACCGTGCTCGCGTTCGATTTGGCCGGTGGTCTCGAACACGCAATATCAGTTCTCGAACGCGTCCGGCTGGTGCGTGTGGCTACATCGCTCGGAGGCCCCGAGACGTTGATGTGTCACCCCGCAACATCGACCCACTCAAGCCTCACCGCTGAAGAACTTTCGGCGGCCGGTATCACCCCGGGTCTGCTGCGAGTATCGGTTGGCCTTGAAGACCCCAACGATCTCATCGCCGACCTGAACCAAGCACTCGAACGGGTAACCACCTCAGCATGAAATCGTTTGGAGTGCTCTGCCTCCATGGTCTGGGTGGCACGCCGCACAGCATCATGCCAATCACTGCCGCAATTCACGAGGCCGGTTACACCGTGGTCGCCCCGCACCTCATCGGCCACGGCACCACACCCGAAGACCTCATCGACTGCGCCTGGAACGAATGGATGCAAGGCGTGCTCGAGGCGGCCGACGCTCTCTCGCGCCGCTGCGGTGCTGTCGTAGTCGTGGGTCAATCAATGGGTGCCACGCTCGCGTTGCTCACCGCTGCACACCGCAATGACATTCGTGGCGTCGCCGTCATCAACCCTGTGGTCTTACCACCCGACCCTGATGCCACCGAGCATTTCGAATACCTCATCAGCCGCGGCCGAACGATGCAGCCTGCCGGCGAATCAGACATCCGCGATCCAAGCGCGCGAGACAGCGCGTATGCCGAACTGCCGCTGCGCTCGCTCATCGAACTCGGTCGTGGCGCCACCCTCGCCAACGCCACGATGGCAACCTTCAACGTGCCGCTGCTCATTGCATCAAGTGATCACGACAATGTGGTCGATCCAACGAACTCCGACGCTCTCGAACACACCGTCATCGCTGCGGGACACGGACCCGTCACTCGCCTTCGTTTAGCGAACAGCGGCCACATTGCTGCGCTCGACTTCGACCGTGAGCTGTTGTGCACCGAACTGCTGACTTGGTTAGCCAATTTGACCGACGAGTCAGCCGTTTCTGTCTGATGAATCAGTGAGTAGCGAGTCCGCGACGAACTCGTTATGGTCGCCTTCCTGTGTCCGGAACAAACCGGCCAGAAAGGAAACCGATCTCACCAGGAGGCGTTCACATGAACAATTTCGATGGCACTGCCACCGCAGGCCGCAAGGGCATCGCATACGACTGGCAGAGTCTTCTCGCCAATGACGTCATTGCGTCCTTTGAAGCACAACTTGCCGATCTGGTTCTGGAATCTGCTGAATGACTGTCCTCCCCCAGCGGGTGCTGGTGCTCGGATGCGGCTCTGTGGCGCAATGCGTCGTGCCGTTGTTGGTGCGTGATCTTGGGATCGAACCCAATCGCATCAACGTCGTCGATTTCGTCGACAACCGAGCCCGCATCGCCGAGGTCCTCAAGCTGGGGGTTCATTACGAACAAGATCGGCTCACGCCCGACAACCTGAACACGTTCCTCAGCGACCGTGTCGGTAGCGGCGATTTGCTGGTTGATCTTGCCTGGAATATTGACAACCCCACGATCCTGCAGTGGTGTCGAGACCACAACGTCCGTTACCTGAACACCTCTATTGAGGTTTGGGATCCGTACGACGATCTGCAACGCACCCACCCCATCGATCGCACGTTGTACGTGCGCCACTCGCAACTGAGGCGCATGAAGGCCGCGTGGGGCGACAACAACGGCGCCACCGCGGTTGTTGAGCACGGCGCCAACCCTGGCCTTGTGAGCCACTTCTTGAAGCAGGCGCTGCGCGAGATCAGCTCGCGCCTGTTATCTGATGGCATCGCCGGCGCACGCACTGGCGCCATCGAAACCGCGCTCGCCGACAACAGCTACAACGTGCTCGCTCACCTCACCGGCACCAAGGTGATTCACATCTCCGAGCGCGATACGCAGATCACCAACGTGCCCAAAGAGTTCGACGAGTTCGTGAACACGTGGTCGGTCGATGGCCTCTACGAAGAAGGCGTTGCTCCGGCCGAGATGGGTTGGGGAACGCACGAACTACGCCTCCCCAAGAACGCCTACACCCACAATGGCGAAGGCCCTCGCAACCAAATCTGCATGGCTCAGCCTGGGCTCAACACGATGGTTCGTTCGTGGGTGCCATGTGGTCCGATGCACGGCATGGTCATTCGCCACGGCGAAGCACTCACCATCAGCGATCACCTCACGGTGTGGGACGACTTCGGCAATCCGCTCTATCGCCCAACCGTTCACTACGCCTATTGCCCATCCGAGTCCGCCATCGCCAGCATTCACGAACTGCGCCAAAACGACTGGCGCATGCAGAGCCGCCAGCGCATCTTGAACGACGAGATCATCAGTGGCCGCGACGAACTTGGTGTGTTGCTGATGGGTCACGACTACACCAGTTGGTGGACCGGCTCATTGCTGTCTATCGACGAAGCCCGCGCCATCGTTCCCGGGCAAAGCGCCACCACGGTTCAAGTTGGCGGAAGCATCATCGGCGCGCTGAGTTGGATGATCAAGAACCCCAACGAAGGTCTGCTCGTGCCCGACGACTTGCCGTGGGAAGAAGTGCTCAACGTGTCGCGCAAATATCTGGGCACGCTGCACTCGGGACCAACCGATTGGACTCCGCTGCGCGATCGCAACGATCTGTTCCCGGTGTATGGCGACGAAAGCGACGGGTTGAACCTCAACGATCCGTGGCAGTTCGACAACTTCCTGATCCGCTGACGATCACTCTGATCCGCTGACGTTCGCTCCCATTCGCTCCCGTTCGCTCTCGTTCGTCTCAGCGTCCTACGCAGCGCCACTCGACCGCACTGCCGCAACCGTTGCGGCCACGAGTTCTGTTGACGCCACATACGGCATGTAGAACGCCACCCGTTCGGCAATACCGTCGAAGCGACGAACCAGCTTTGCGCCAACTTCGTCGGGCGTGCCGCACACCGCGATGGTCTGCAAGATGTCGTCGTCGATAAGCCCGATCATGTCGAGCCAACGACCTTGCTTTGAGAGCACGTTGAGTTCGACATGCAGATCACCCCATCCATGAGCGTCGAGCACCGGCCGGTAGCTCGGCGTTGATCCGTAGAACGAGAGCAAACCTTTCACACCGCCGACAGCCGCTGCGTACTCGGCTTCGTTGCGCCCAACACACACGATGGCCTGAGCAATCACGCTGATATCGCTGCGCGCCCGACCCGCAGCGGTAAGGCCAGCCGAGAGATTTGTCATCGTGTGTTCGGTGAAGAAACGCTCGGTGCTGAACGGCATGACCAACAACCCATCGGCCACCTCGCCCGCCATGCGGGTCATCAGCGGGCCCAGCGCACCGAGCCAGATCGGCGGCGGGCCGTAAGGATTCGGGCCAGGGTTGAACATCGGCGTCATCAGAGTGTGGCGATAGAAGTCACCCTCAAAGCGAAGCCGTTCACCACTAGACCATGCAGTGAAGATCGCCCGCATTGCGGCGACCATCTCGCGCATGCGCGCAACCGGCGGATCGAACTTGGCCCCAAAGCGTTTCTCGATCTGCGGCTTGATCTGCGATCCGAGTCCGAGCATGAAGCGACCCTGACTCAACAACTGCAAGTCGTTGGCGAGGTACGCCAACTGCATTGGGTTGCGCGGCAGCGCGATCGCCACGTTGGTGTACAAATCGACTCGACTGTTCGGCGCCGCCAAGGTGAGCGGCACAAAACCGTCGTGCGGACCCTCGAAGGTGAACACCCCATCGATGCCAGCATCGGCAAGTTGCGCGGCCTCACTCGCCGCATCGGCGAAGGATCGAAGTTGCGTGTCGAGCTTCATACTGACCATATGGCGACCATAGTCGGCGGGTGATTCTTACTCGCTCTTACGCCATTCACATGCACCCCAAAGCTCGGCTCCGCACTTGTAGTCGCATGGTTGCACTACCAGCGTCGCGTGCTAGTCTTTGATTTATGACGCGTCTGATCGGCCTCCTTCTTACCTAAGGCGAACGCCCCATATCGCGTTCGTCCAGCCCCTTGTGCCACAGCGCAGGGGGTTCTTGCTTTTTCAGGACCGAACCACTCAGCTCACAGCACGGCACACCAGCGAAGTTCACACTCAGGAGCACCACATGCCACCGCCAAACGTAACGCCAAAGAAGATGCCGTTCGAGAAGTACCAGCCGTGGCTACCGCTGGTGCTCACCGACCGCACGTGGCCCGACGTGCGAGTGGCCAAAGCCCCGCTGTGGTGCAGCGTCGACCTCCGCGACGGCAACCAAGCGCTGATCGACCCAATGGATCCAGATCGCAAGCGACGCATGTTCGACGCGTTAGTGAAGATGGGCTTCAAAGAGATCGAGGTGGGCTTCCCGGCCGCAAGCCAGCCCGACTTCGATTTTGTACGCCAGTTGATCGAAGAAGATCTCATCCCCGACGACGTGACCATTCAGGTTCTGGTGCAGTGTCGCCAAGAGTTGCTCGAGCGCACCTACGAAAGCCTGCAGGGTGTGAACAAGGCCATCGTTCACTTCTACAACAGCACCAATCCGTTGCAGCGCGAGGTGGTGTTCAACCTCGATAAGGGCGGCATCATCGATATCGCAGTCAACGCTGCCAAGCTCGCCCGCAAGCTTGAGCAGACCTTGGTCGGAAGCCAGATTCGTTACGAGTACTCCCCCGAGAGCTTCACGCTCACCGAGCCGCAATACGCGCTCGACATCTGCCATGCCGTGATGGACGCCATCGAGCCCACCCCCGAGCTGCCCATCATTTTCAACCTGCCCGCCACCGTCGAGTGCTACACCGCTAATGTCTACGGCGATGTCATCGAGTGGTTCGGTCGCAACGTTCGTAACCGTTCGAGCGTGATCATCAGCCTGCATCCACACAACGACCGCGGCACTGGTGTGGCCGCAGCCGAGTTTGGTGTGATGGCTGGCGCCGATCGCGTTGAGGGCACCTTGTTCGGCAACGGCGAGCGCACCGGCAACGTCGACATCGTGAACCTCGCAATGAACCTATTTGCGCTTGGCGTAGACCCCGAACTCGACCTCAGCGACATCGACGCGCTGCGCCGCGTCGCCGAGTACTGCAACCGTTTGCCAGTGCACCCACGCCACGCCTACGTGGGCGATCTCGTCTACACATCGTTCTCGGGCAGCCACCAAGACGCCATCAAAAAGGGCTTCGACGTGCTGTACGCGAAGGCTGCAGCAAAGGGCAACAAGCCCGACGACTACGAGACCTGGGGTGTGCCGTATCTACCCATCGACCCTAAGCATGTGGGTCGCAGCTACGAAGCTGTTGTTCGCGTGAACAGCCAAAGCGGCAAGGGTGGCGTTGCCTACATGATGAAGGCCGAGCATGGCTTCGACCTACCACGCCGTTTGCAGGTTGAGTTCTCGAAGACCATTCAGCACATCACCGAAGACTCGGGCACCGAGATCAGCCCTGTCACGATGTGGGAAGCGTTCCAATCCGAGTACATCGATGCAGATCCGGCTATCCGCCTCGACAGCCACGAACTGCGCTCATCCAGCGAGGGCCAGCGCAGCGAAGTCACCGCCCAACTCATCGTCGACGGCGCGCACGTCACCATTCGCGGTGTGGGCAACGGCCCGATCGACGCCTTCGTGCATGCCTTGCGCGACGGTCTCGGCATATCAATCGATGTGCTCGACTACGCCGAGCACGCGATGGGCTCGGGCTCCGAGGCGACAGCCGTGGCCTACGTAGAGACCAAGGACCACAACGGCCAAGTGCGTTGGGGCATCGGCACCGACCAAAGCATCATCACGGCCTCGTTCCATGCCGTGGTGTCGGCCGTACTTCGACAGCGCGCATAGGTTTCACTGATGACTCGCTGTGTCAAAAAGCTGTTCGTCGTGCTGGTGTTGGGCGCAGGCGTTGCGTCGCTGTTGATGGTGCTCAAGCGCCGCCGCGACGAGTCGATGCCAGGGCGGGCCAGCGCAGCGCAATGGGCCGCGGCACCCCATCCACCATCTACGATGGAACAAACGGCATAACTGCTGAGCAATCCCATCTCGCAAGGAGCAACCATGAAGGTCAGTGTCGATTTCGACGTTTGCGCATCCACCGGCGCGTGCATGCAAACATGCCCCGAAGTCTTTGAGGTTCGCAGCGATGGCTACCTCTACGTGTTGCAGGAAAATCCTGGCGAAGAGCTACGCGAAAAGGTCGAGCTTGCAGCCGACCTATGCCCAACTGCAGCCATCACCGTCGAAGGCTAAACGCACGCCGCTGCTGCTCGCTGCATGAGCTTTCATCTCAAACTCGCCAACGCGTGGCACAGCACCGCATCGATGCTGTGCGTCGGCCTCGATCCCGATCCGTCGCGTTTACCCATCTCATTGCGCAGTAATGCCAATGCGATCGAACAGTTCTGCATCGCCATCGTCGATGCCACTGCCGGCGCGGCCTGTGCGTTCAAGCCGCAGATCGCGTACTTCGCGGCACAAGGCGCCGAAGCTCAGCTTGAGCGCATCTGTGCCTACATCCGCGAGGCCCACCCCAACCATGTACTCATTCTCGACGCCAAGCGCGGCGACATTGGCTCAACGGCCGAGCAGTACGCGCACGAGGCGTTCGTGCGTTATGGGGCCGACGCCGTCACGGTAAACCCCTATCTGGGCACCGACTCGGTCGAGCCATTTCTGCGTCACGAAGGCAAGGGCACCATCATCTTGTGTCGCACCAGCAACCCTGGTGGCGACGACTTTCAGTCGCTGATGGTCGATGGCCAGCCGCTATACACACATGTGGCGCACCGCGTTGCAAACCAATGGAACAACATCGGCGAATGCGCCCTTGTGGTCGGCGCCACGTATCCAGCAGAAGTTGGCATCGTTCGCGACATTGTAGGCGATCTGCCGTTACTGGTGCCCGGCGTTGGCGCGCAAGGTGGCGAGGTAGAAGCCACGGTGCGAGCCGGATCAACCGGTGCCGGCACCGGCTTGATCATCAACTCATCACGAGCAGTGCTCTACGCGAGCAGCGGCGAAGATTTTGCTGAGGCCGCATCGCGAGTGGCCGTTGCCACCCGCGACGAAATCCGCTCAGTCACGTTGTAGACCACCAACAGCGTCGGCTTTTGGCGGCCGGCGTTAGCCGCGCAGAACGTCGACAGCGATGATGCCTGCTGCGCTGCGCAGCGTGTTCACCACATCGGTCGACACCACAGCGGTGGGAGCGATGAGCATCACTGCTGTTCCGGGCAGCACTGCACGACCAACATCCATATCGGCGATGTTCACGCCGGCGTCGCCCAGCAAGGTGCCAACAAGGCCGATTACGCCAGGACGGTCGTCGTTTTTGACCATCAGCATGTAATCGGTGGGCGGCACATCGAACGAGTGATCATTGATGAACACAATGCGCTGTTCGCTGCGACGGCCGGCGAGCGTGCCCGAGATGCTGTGTGCGCCTCCGCGAATGGTGATGAGGTTCACGTAATCGGCAGACGTCGTGGAGTTGGTCTCACGAATCTCGACGCCGTGATCCTTGGCCAGCTGCGGCGCATTCACGTAGGTGACGGGCTCATCGGTGACGGCGCCGAAAAAGCCCTTCATCGCTGCGAGGGCGAGAATGCGGGTGTCGTAGCCAGCGATCTCGCCGTCGGCAACAATTTCAAGAACAGCGGGTGGCTTTCCAGCCAACGACGCAAACAACCTGCCGAGGCGCTCGGCCAACGGCAGGAACGGGCGAAGAGTTTCGTTGGCCTCGGCCGCGTTGACGTTCACGGCGAACGGCACGAAATCGCCAGCGAGCGCTAGCTGCACCATGTCGGCAATCGTGTCGCCAGCTTTGTCTTGCGCCTCGCGAGTGCTGGCTCCGAGGTGAGGCGTGACCACAACCTCATCAAGGGCGAACAACGGCGACTCGGTGATCGGTTCGGTGGAAAACACGTCGAGCGCAGCACCGGCGATGACGCCGTCACGGATTGCCTCGGCAAGCGCTTCTTCGTCGACGATTCCGCCACGGGCAACGTTGATGACCCGCAGCGACGGCTTGGCCTTGAGCAACAAATCACGACCAACTAATCCCGTGGTCTCTTTGTTCTTCGGCAAATGGATGGTGACAAAGTCGGCTTCGGCGATGAGCTGATCGAGGGTCAACAACTCGACGCCCATCTGACGGGCGCGATCGGCCGACACAAAGGGGTCGTATGCCACGAGGCGCATGCCGAACGCCTTGGCGCGGTCGGCAACGAGCTTGCCGATGCGGCCGAGGCCAACAATGCCCAGCGTCTTGTCGGCGAGCTCGACACCCTCCCAGCGAGAGCGCTCCCAGCGGCCCGCCTTGAGCGCTGCGTGAGCCTGAGGAACGTTGCGCGCTTGAGCCAGCAGCAACGCCATCGTGTGCTCGGCGGCAGAGATGATGTTTGACTGCGGAGCGTTGACCACCATCACACCTCGGCGTGTAGCAGCCTCGACATCGACATTGTCGAGGCCGATGCCCGCACGACCTACCACAAGCAGGTCAGTGGCAATCTCGAGCAACTCGGCAGTGACCTGCGTTGCTGAGCGAATGATGAGCGCATGAGCACCAACAATGTGGGTGTTCAGCTGGGACAAATCGAGTTGGACGTCGACCTCGTGACCGGCGGCGCGAAGCCGGTCAAGGCCTCCGTCGGCGATCTCTTCGGTCACGAGGATGCGAGACATTCCCCCATCGTTATCTGCCAATTGGGCTATCGCCCCGCTGGCTGAACGATTTGTCAGCCGCAGATCTCGGTGGGCGACTGCTCCGGCGGTAGGCACAGCGGCCACGTCGGCTAGCGTTGAGGGCTGTTGTCCATTAGTAGTGCGCATCTCGCACCACACATTGCCGAGGAGTTTCCCATGCCAAACCCATTTCTTTCAGAAGAGTGGATGACCGAAGCCCGCGTCATCCGTGCGAAGTACGAAGGCCAGACCTCTGCGGTGTCGCAGTCGATTCGCGTCAATCAGGTCATCACCGGCGCGCCATTCGGTGAGGGCACCGTCAAGGCCTTCATCGACACCTCGTCAGGCAGCGTTGTGATGGAGCTCGGCGAGCTCGAGACCCCCGACGTCACGGTCACGGTCGATTACGACACCGCCCGCAAGATGTTCGTCGATGGTGATCAGGCCGCAGCGATGCAGGCATTCATGAGCGGCAAAATCAAGGTCCAGGGCGACATGATGAAGATGATGGCACTGCAGACGGCAATGCCAACCGACGATGCAACCAAGGCAATCGCCGAGGAAATCAAGGGCATCACGTCGTAAGTCTTTTCTGTAAAGCCTGAGCGCACGTTGACCGTGCGCTCAGGCTTTATGAAGTAACACGGTGGAGAACTGTTCGCTGTCGAAGCGAGTCACCGAAGCGAGTCACCGAGGGGTCGACTTCAGCGTGGGGTCGACTTCACGAACAGCGCAGCAACAGCGGCGCCAATCGCCACCACACATGCCACGACGAATGCAGCGCCGTACGACGATGTGAGGCCATCTGCCTCTCGTGAAGCTTGCACAGCCGTCATGACCACCGAGCCAAGCACGGCCCCCATTTGCGAGCACAGTTGTTGCATGGCTCCGGCGGTACCCAAATCGGCGTTGTCGACCGCGTTGGCCACCAACGCGGTGAGCGCCGGACTCGACACACCGATTCCCGCTCCCGACAAACCCAGAGCGAGCACCGCCACCCACACTGATGAGCCAGTGGCGACCCCGGCGAAGACGAGCATCGAGACCGCAACGCACAGGCCGCCAAAGACACCTGTGACACGCTCTCCGACGCGGATCGTGACGTAACCCGCCAACGGAGCCACAACGGCAAACGTGAGCGGACGGGCAATGACGATGTTGCCGATTTGAGTCGTTTGCAGGTTGAGAACATTTTCGAGTAGCCGCGGGGCGAACAAGAACCCACCCATATAGGCGAAGTTCGCCAAGCTCTGGCTCAGAATCGGCAGCGCGATGTTGCGAGTACGCAACCAGTGCAGCGGCAGCAACGGCGCCTCGGCCTTTGACTCAATCGAGATGAACAGCCGCAATCCAATCGCACTCGCTGCAAAGCACGCAATGGTGGGGAGGCTTGTCCATCCCCAATGCGCACCCTGAGATATGCCGGCCAACAGAGCAGAGGCCCCAACACCTAAGGTGATTGACCCAGCGATGTCGAACTTCACGTGGGGAGCGCGGGCGGTGTCGGGCAACAACCACATCGCGAT
Source organism: Ferrithrix thermotolerans DSM 19514 (assembly GCA_945861025.1). GTDB lineage: Bacteria > Actinomycetota > Acidimicrobiia > Acidimicrobiales > Ilumatobacteraceae > WLMZ01. The sequence goes on along the minus strand of CAMASN010000007.1, from coordinate 23,146 downwards.
GACGACGCCGAGAAGACATAGTGGTGCCTGCACAAAAAAGATGGCTCGCCAGCCAACAGAGTCCACGAGTGCTGCACCAGCGACGACACCGATAACCGGTGCTCCGGCGTTGACGAAACTCCAGTAGCTCAGTGGCTTCACGCGCTCGCCTGGCTCGAAGAGGCGATTGATATAGGCCATTGTCGAGGGACCCGTTGCTGCGCCTGCCGAAGCACTGAGCGTGCGAAACAGAATCATCGTGAACGGGTTCCACGAGAACGCGGTGAGCAAGGCAAACACGCCCGCCCCAAAAAGGCCGCCGAGGAACACCCGCTTGTGCCCCCACAGATCGCCAGCCTTGCCATAGGCTGGGCCGACCACGCCGAACGCCAGCATCGGACCCGTGATGCACCAACTCATCGTGGCGACTGAGCTGTTGAACTCTTTGGCGACGTCGTTCAGTGACACGACCAAGATCGTGATGGTGAACGCCACGGTGAACAGGCCCGACAAGACCACGATGAGCAACGCCCATCGTCGATCGATACCCACGGTGTGGGCGATGCGCCGACGCAGCAGGATGGGCCACGGCACGACGGCAATCTCGTCGAGGCCGGCACCCTCGACGCCGAGGGTGGCCCGGCCCTCGCCGGTTCGAAGTGTCTTGTCGAGCTCTGGTTCGTTGCTCACGAGTCAGTCATTGGCGAGTGGCGCAAGGGCCGTTGCGAGGCCCTCGACAGTCCAGCGCTCGCTCTGCTCGACCTTGTCTCCCAGAGCCCATGTGTTGACCCGGGTGACGTTGCCTCCCTGCACCATGAAGGTTTCGCCCGAGAAGGCGCAGTCGGCGGTGGAGAGGTATGCCACGAGCGGCGAGATATTGGCGGGGTCCCACACATCGAACGCGCCCTCTTTCGGCGACATGATGTCGGGCAGGCCTGGCGTCGCCAAGGTGAGACGGGTGCGAGCGCCAGGAGCGATGCAATTGCTCTTCACGTTGTAGCGCACCAGTTCTTTCGCAGCGATCTGGCTGAACGTAGCGATGCCCGACTTTGCGGCGCCGTAGTTGGCTTGACCGGGGTTGCTAAACAGGCCCGATGTCGACGATGTGTGCACCAAGTTGCGAGGCTTCGTGACGCCAGCCTTGAACTGTTCGCGCCAATACGTAGCGGCCCATCGAGTTGGGGCGAAGTGACCTTTGAGGTGCACGGCGATGACCGCATCCCACTCGTCTTCGGTCATGTTGATCAGCACGCGGTCACGCAGAATGCCAGCGTTATTGACCAAGATGTCGAGGTCGCCAAACGCTTCGATGGCGCTGTTGATCAAACGCTGAGCGCCCTGCCAGTCGGCGACATTGTCGCCGTTGACTACGGCTTGGCCGCCCATTGCGCGAATCTCGGCGGCAACTTCTTGCGCCGGGGTGACGTCGTTACCGGTGCCATCGTTGGCTCCGCCGAGATCGTTGACAACAACTCTGGCGCCTTCAGCTGCGAACAACAAAGCATGCTCGCGACCGATGCCACGGCCTGCTCCGGTGATGATTGCTACGCGTCCGTCAAGTGTTCCCATGGGTACAGAAGCTAACGAATGAACGGCCGAATGATCGAAACGTGACCGACGTCAACCTGAACCGGTGTGCGACTCAGTAATACGAAAGGTCGATCGACGTTCCGCGTGGCAACTGCTGAGCGGCAACCACGGGCACGCCAGCCACGTTGATGCCATACAGGAAGCCCGCCGTGTTGCCAGCAACCACGCCCACCACGAGGCCGGCATCGGTGAGCGCCTTTTGGACGGCGTCGAACGCAAGGCCGGACAAGTTGGGCATGACCACAAGGTCGGGACCCTTCGAGAGCGCAATGCTCACTGAGCCGTCGCGGTCTACCGTGGCGCCAGCGGCTACCGACTGCTGGGCCACGACTCCGAGAGGAACATCACTAAACACGTCGTCGGTCTTCGCCATCGTGAGCCGAAGGGCCACAAGGGCGGCCTGAGCAGCCTCTACATCAAGACCCACCAACTGTGGCACCACCCGCGGCTCGGGACCCTTAGATACGACAATGGCGATCACGGTGCCCTGCACGACTTCCATACCTGTCACCAAGCTGGGCTGGGCTGGCACGCTCCACGACACGATCTGCCCTACAGCCACGGTTTCATTGAACGCATCGCTCGCCACAGGTGCGCCGAGCTTCAGTTCGGCAAGCTTGGCCGTTGCGACATCGACGGTCATGCCGTTCACGTCGACGAGCTTTGGCAACGTGGGGCCATCGCTGACGATGAGCACAAATGTTTTGCCGACGGCGAGCTTCGAGCCAGCCGGTGGTTCGCTGCTGATGACGTTACCCACGGCCTGTTCGTCGCTGCGCTCGGTCTTGACCACCACGACCCATTCGTTCTCGGCGATCTGATTCTCGGCGACACCCATCTCAATGCCCGCAAGATCGGGAACGGTGTACGACTTGGTGACAATGACCCGATACGCAACGAGCCCACCCGCAAGGAGCGCCAGCACTACGACCAGCATGCCGAGCAGCCACGAACGTGCATGGTGTGGGTTGTCGTCGCCTTGATCGAATACTGGCGGCTCAACGCTGTCGATATCGGTGGTGTGGTTGCTGTCGTTGGCTGCCGCAATCGCAACGGCGCCAGCGGCCACGACAGTCCGCGCGCTTTCGTCAGCACCGGCGTCGACGGCACCGGCACGAGGCAACCTGGCCTCGACGAGTTCATCGACTTCGAGCTCATCGGCTGCCAACTCCGTGACGTCGCGCAATGCGCCGCCCGTGGTGTCAGCGAACAGCGAATTTCCAGCAGTTGGGATAGGGGCTGGACGGGGCAATTTCTCGGCAGCTTGCATGAGCGCCTTGCCAAACTCGGCAGCCGTAAAACGATCGATTGCCAGCGGACGACCGGCGCGTTCGAGAATCGATGCGAGCGGTCCGAAATCGGCCGACACAGGCATCAGTTTGTCGAGGCGCGCATTGAGCGTGGCGACGGTGGAATCTGCAGCGAATGGGATCTGGCCCGTGACCGCCTCGATCAGTACGAGACACAACGAATAGATATCTGAGGCAGTGTCGATCGAGCCATCTTCGGGCGTGAGACCTTGGGCCTGCTCGGGCGACGCGTAGCGAGCGGCATCGATGCCAACTGCTGACAGATCGGCCCACGTTTGCTCGGCACGCAGTCGCGAGACTCCGAGGTCTACGAGTCGCATGCGGTGATCGTCGCCGAACACCATCGTGCCAGGGCGCAAATCGCGATGGATGATGCCTCGACGATGGATGTAATCGAGCCCGCGGCACGCATCGAGGCCAACGACAAGCGCTTGCGATGGCGAGAGCAACCGACCGCGATCGAGAATGTCGCGAAGACTTCCGCCGGACAAATACTCGAGTACCAAATAGGGCCGCTTGTCACCGTCGAAGTCGTCGATACCAAAGTCGTAGACCGCATTGATATTGGGATGAACCAGCGAAGCAGCTGCTTGAGCCTCGGCTAAGAAGCGTTGCTCGGCTGATCGCGCGGCGGCCCACTCTGGCTCAAACACGCGTACCGCAACGGTGCGCTGCAGTTGTTCATCGATGGCATCCATCACAAGTCCGTCGCCACCAGCACCACGTCGTTGGTGCAATCGGTAACGGCCGGCCAGTAAGAGACCCGAGAGGGCTTCATTTGTCGCCATGGTCAAAAAACCCTAGCGGCTCTCGTCGCCGAGCGGAACGCGAACCTCCACAACTCACAGTTATGGCTGCCGAGGGTGTCAATCGCTGCATGCGCGGCAACAATGGAACTGTGAAACGCCCGAGCCCAGCAGCAAAACGAAAGATCGCCGCACTCGCAGTGGGTCTCGGCCTCGCCCTAATAGTCGTTGGGCTCAACGAATCGGTCACGGGCCGTGCCGCGCAACGCCTTCCCGATCAGATTCAGAGCATCAACCCAGTTCGCAATGCAGCACAGGCGCAGCGTCAGGAAAAGATCGAGATCGACCTGATCGATGGATACACGGGCGTTTTGGTGGTGAACAACGTAGAACTCGACGTCGTGAGCCTCGATGCGCTGCCCGTGGCCAAGCCTGGTCAGCAGGTGAGCCTGCCGCTCGCTGTCATCTTTGAGCCCGGCAACAACACGTTGTCGTTTCAGCCCACCGAGGGAGCCTTGGTCGAGAATTACAACACCGGCATCAATACGGTGACCGTGCGCTACTGGAAGATTGTCGACGGCCAATCGGCGTCGCGATCGTTCACGTGGCAATTCAACGTGATTTAGGTGGGCAGCTCGCCAGTCTCAAGCAGGTAAGCAAACCCCGCGTCGTCGAGAATCGGGATGTCCAGATCGGTGGCCTTGGCAAGCTTCGAGGCCCCCGGATCGGCGCCCACCACGACCGCAAAGGTCTTTGCGCTCACGCTGCCGGGGCTCTTGCCGCCTCGTTCTTTGATCGCTGCTTCGGCTTCTTCGCGTGAGTAGCCATCCAAGCTGCCTGTCACTACCACAGCCTTACCAGCAAGGACCTGTGCTTGGCGGCTGACCACCACATTGCCAAACTCAACACCAGCGGCGCGGAGCCGTTCGATGAACCCCTGATTGTCTGGCTTGGCGAACCAACCCACGATGGAGGCAGCGATCACACCGCCAACGCCGTCAGTGGTCGCTAGATCGGCCTCAGAAGCGTGCATGATGGCGTCGAGGGTACCGAACGACCTACTGAGCGAATCGGCCGCAGAGGGGCCGAGATGCTTCACGCCCAACGCCGTGAGCAATTTGGGGAGTGGTCGACTCTTCGAGGCCTGGATAGCCGACACCAGCTTTTCGGCACTCATGCGAGCGAAGCCCTCGAGTTGCACTAGTTGCTCAACCGTGAGCGTGTAGATATCGGCAGCATCGCTGATGAGCTTGGCGTCGCTGAGCTGAAACACGGTTCGCTCGCCGAGACCCTCGATATCCATTGCCCCGCGGGTGGCGAAATAGATAATGCGTTGGTCGCGCTGAAACGGACACGCCGGCTCGACGCAGCGCGTATCGGATTCGCCTTCGGGGCGGTGCAACGCACTGGCAAGCGGACACGAACAATGCTTGGGAAACTGCCATGGCTGGCTGTTTGGTGCACGCAGCGCAAGAACTGGACCCACGACTTCGGGAATGACATCGCCCGCCTTGCGCACGACCACCGTGTCGCCAGGGCGAACATCTTTGACCCGCACCTGATCCTCGTTGTGCAGCGTGGCCATGCCCACCGTGGACCCGCCGACAAACACCGGTTCGAGCACAGCGAACGGGGTGGCGCGGCCGGTGCGCCCAATGGACACCATGATGTCGCGCAAGACCGTGGTGCGCTCTTCGGGAGGGAACTTGAATGCGATGGCCCAGCGAGGCGCGCGCGAAGTGAACCCGAGTCGTTCGCGTTGAGCAAGATCATCGATCTTGACCACACAACCATCGATCTCGTACGCGAGATCGTGGCGATGCTGTTGCCAATGCGCACAGAACTCGGCCACTTCGCCCAAGCTTGAGAGCACTTGAATGTTGGGATTCACTGGGAAGCCCAATTGGCTCAGCGACCGCAGCGTGCTGTGATGCGTCGTGAACTCGGTGGCGCCCACGACCTCGCCGATCTGATAGCTCCAAAAGCTGAGCTCGCGGCTCGCCGTGATGCTCGGATCCTTTTGGCGCAGGCTTCCGGCGGCCGAGTTGCGCGGGTTCACGAACAATTTTTCACCAGCCTGAGCTGCGCGCTGGTTCATTGCCTCGAAGCTGGCGAGCGGCATATAGATCTCACCGCGAACCTCGATGACATCGGGAACATCTGGAACATCGGGCCCCACGAGGCGATGTGGAATGGCGGCCACCGTGAGCACGTTGGCCGTGACGTCTTCGCCCACGCGACCATCGCCGCGTGTGGCTGCTTGCACCAACACGCCACGCTCATAACGCAGGCTGATTGCCAACCCGTCGATCTTGAGCTCGCACACGAACTGAACCGCTTCACCTTCGAGGCCACGCGCGATTCGCTCGCCCCATGCCTCGAGTTCGGCCACATTCATCGCGTTGTCGAGGCTGGTCATTGGCACGCGATGCGTGACCGGAGCAAACGTGGCCGAACTGGCGCTGCCCACCCGCCGCGAGGGTGAATCGTCGGTGACCGCTTCGGGATATAGCTGCTCGAGATCTAGTAACTCACGCATGAGTTCGTCGAACTCGGCATCGCTAATTGTGGGTTCATCAAGTTCGTAATAGCGATGCATGTGATGCACGAGTTGCGATCGCAAGTCGCTCAGACGAGCTTCGATATCAGCGGGTACGGGCACAGCTGAACCCTACAGAAGGGGTGTTACGCGCCAAACGCAAAACGCGTGGCCGATGCTTGGTCACGCACTCGCCGCGACAGTTCGGCGTTGATGAGCAAGACCCGCTCGGCCAGATCGGTGCTATGCGTGCCGAGACCGCACTCGGGGGTAATCAGGCTTTGCTGGCGCAGCAACGCCGGATCGCAACCGCGTTCGACGAGTTGGCACCACAGCGCACACAATTGCTTCCATGGTCGTTCGGCAGAGTGCGGCACCGGACCGCTGGTGGCAACAGCGCCCCAAGCAATCCATCCGCCGCTTTCGAGAAAGCGCTGCAGATAACCCGCGCTCTCGACCATCGAGGTATGCGCCGGCAACGACAGCAACCGCGGGCCAGCAGCGATGAGCGATGACAGATCGGCTTCGGAACAGCAGTGCACACCGGCCACAGCTGCGGATTCGATGACTGCGAGCGCTCCCGAGAGCAGGTCGACGGCAACATCGGGGGCCAAGACGAAGCCGGGTTCCATGACAGCACTGAACTCGGGTTCGTCGAGCACAACGATCTGGTCGCAATTGGGTAATGCCTCGGCAACAAGATCGAGCAGATGTTGGGTGTGCGCGCGCACGGCGCGGACGGCAACGTCGAACGCTGTGCTCGCAGGAACGCCGGCTCGTTGCAGTGCCAACCCAAGAGTGACGGGGCCAACGAATTGCCATTTCACCGGCCCAACGAGATCGCCAGCGGCGGCGAGAAAGCCGCGGAAACCGGCGAACGCATCGTGTTCGAGATCGGTGGTCACCGCAGCGAGCGGATCGATGCGAGCGAGATCGATAGCGAGCGAACCATATTGGCCAACCGTGACGCCATTGAGTCCGACCAACGCCTGGGCGATCATGCTTTCGGCAGGTGAACGCTTGGGCAAACTTGGGATGGTGACGATGTCGGTGGACGACATGCTGAGCGCTACCGCGGCCGCAACAGACCGATGCGGCAAGCTGCCGACAGCCATCGACATGCCGCCGTGCACCCGACTCGACTGACGACTCGGGGCGCCACCCGGAGCAGAAAGATGGCGACGTGCAGTTTCAGTTGGCATCGCTTCTCCTTTCCGCGGGAAGTGTTTGTCCTAGATGGAGCAGGACTTAGCAGTTATCGTGGCACAGCGGCGCTAGGTAAGGCCGAACCCTTCCTACTCAAAGTGTTCCTCAACGATGACGAGTCGAACCATCACTATGCAAACTTCGCTGTATCGACGAATCGCCTCTCTCTGTGCTAATCCGTCGTGATGCGTAGAAACGTCACCGTCTTGTGGTTGGTTCGCGCACTCTGGTTGCTGCAACCGCTCGCATTTGTACCGTTGCTCACTCAAGCCACCGAGTACCTTGAGCCCAGCGGGCGCATGCTCGTCGTCGTCGCTGCATGGGCTGCGTGGGCCACTGTGTTGCTCGCTGCGCTTGTGCCCAGCACTGTCAGCCTCACTGCGGCGCGCATGATGGTGCCGCTACAACTCATCGCCGTCGGGGTGTGCGCCTCGGTTGGCGTCACCGCTGCGTGGCTCACCGCAGCCGCCGGCGCCGCTGTCATTGCGCTGCTGGTGTGGTTCAGCGGAGAAACCGGCGTGGCGTTTGCCCAAGGGTCTGCGTACGGCGCCGAACAACGATTCCCGCTGAAGCCTCCGGTGCCATTGCTCATCCCAATGGTTGTGTCGTGGTTGGTTACCGCCGCTGCGGCCTTCAGCGCCATCGTGTTGCTGGCGAACCGAATCTGGATTGTTGGCGCCGTGCTGCTCGCCATAGCGTTGGCAGCATCACGACTCGTGGCTCCACGATTTCACCAGTTGGCGCGAAGGTGGTTAGTTGTCGTTCCCGTTGGTTTGGTCGTGCACGACCCGATGATGCTCAGCGAGAACACCCTGTTTCGTTTGACTCAACTCGCCGCGGTGCGCCTTGCGCCCGCCGGCACCGAAGCGGCCGATCTCACCGGCGGCACAGCGGGTGTAGCGGTCGAGATCGTGTTGCACCAGATGGACACCATCGTCAAGACCGGCACCCGCGACAACCCAACCGGAACTGCCTTGCATGTGTTGAGCATTCTCGTGAGTCCAACACGACCCGGAAAAGCGTTGCAGGCGGCCGCAGCGCGGCGCATACCTGTTGGCTAAACACCGCTACACGCAGATGCCGCCCCCGAGAACGAATCGGTCGGTTGGGTCGTAGAGCACCATGCTCTGACCCGCCGAAATTCGTCGCTGCGGTTGTGTCCAGCGCACCTCGGCCGTGAGGCCATCGTCGCTGATCGAAACAGTGGCCGGCTGCGGGGTGCCGTGGGCACTGCACTGCAGCAGCACAGTGTCGAACCCCGCAACGAACTCGGGCGAACGAACCCAGGTCATGTTGCGAACAGTGTGTCCGGCCGTGAGCAGATCGGATTCGTCGCCGATAGTGACCACCGACTTCTCGATGTCGATGTCAACCACAAACCGCTTGGGTCCCCCACCGGCGAGACCGAGGCCTCGGCGTTGTCCAAGCGTGACCATCTCTACGGCCGGCACCTCGCCAACGACGACGCCCGCTGTATCGACCACAGTGGCCGAGCGAAATGGAATGCGAGTGCCCAAAAACGTGGTGCGACCACCCGTGCTGGTGATGAAACACACGTCTTGACTATCGGGCTTGGTAGCAGTGCGCAGGCCGAGCCGCGCAGCGTGGGCGCGCACCTCGGTCTTGGTCATGCCACCGACAGGAAACATCGTGCGCGCCAGTTCGTCCTGATCGATCATGTGCACTACGTAGCTCTGGTCTTTGGCTCGATCAGCGCCACGTTCGAGTTCGAGTTCGAGTTCGCCCAGCGTTGAGTCCGAGGACGCAGTGACCCGAGCATGATGCCCCGTGGCAACCGCATCGAAACCAAGCAACGTGGCGCGCTCGCTGAGCCGAGCAAACTTCACGTGGCGGTTGCACTCGATGCACGGGTTCGGCGTGATGCCCTCGGTGTGCGCCTGCACATAGGGAGCCACCACATGCTCGTTGAAGTCTTCGGTGAAGTTGAACACGAGATGGTCGATGCCGAGTTGCTGCGCCACGCGACGCGCGTCGTCGACATCGGACACACTGCAACAACCGGTGTCGCTTTCGCCGCCCCACAGTCGCATCGTGACGCCTACGACCTCGTGACCTTGCTCAACTAACAGCGCAGCAGCAACCGACGAATCGACGCCACCGCTCATTGCGATCATGACCTTCATTTCGTTGCCCCCCGAAGTCGACGCACCGCTGGTACCAATACGCTGATGACTCGATCGATGTCGTCCGATGTAGTGGTGTGACCAAGACTCAATCGCAACGCGCCCAACGAGTAGCGGCGCTCTACGCCCATCGCTGCGAGTACGTGAGACGGCTCCATCGCGCCGCTGGCACACGCCGAAGCCGCCGACGCGCAGATGCTTTCTTCGTCGAGCAGATACAGCAGCGCTTCGCTCTCGATACCGGCGATGCAGATGTGCGCCGACCCAGCCACCTTGGCGTCACGAGGCACCGTCTCGATTACATCGGGCAACTCGGCAAGCAGGGTGTCGACGAGTCGGTTGCGTAAGGCGCCGAGGCGCTCGACCTCGGCTGAACGCTCAAGGTCGGTGAGACGCAACGCTTCGGCCATCGCAACGATGCCCGCCACGTTGTGCGTACCACTGCGGCGGTCGCGCTCTTGGCCGCCACCTTGCAACAGCGGCGCGAGCACGGTGCCTTGGCGTAGCGCCAACACGCCCACTCCCTTTGGCCCGCCGAACTTGTGCGCCGATAGCGCCAGCAGATCTACGTGCGGGAAGACCTCGCGGAGATCGAGCCACGATGGCGCCTGCACGGCATCTGTGTGCAGCAACGCGCGTGGCGCATGCTGACGCACAGCGGCCGAAACGTCGGCCATGGGATTGATCGAACCCACCTCGTTGTTCACGGTCATGACCGACACGATCGAGACCTGATCGTCGAGCGCAACAATGAGTGCATCGAGATCGACACGCCCCAATGAGTCGGAGCCAACGACGCGACCACCACCATGCTCGATGGCGTGCAGCACAGCGTGATGCTCTGTCGCGACGCACACACCCAAGCCACCATGGCGGCCCTGCGCTCCGACAATGGCAGCGTTGTCAGCCTCAGTGCCGCAGCCCGTAAACACAACCTCGCCAGGCTGACAACCGATGACATCGGCCACCACATCACGGGCTTCATCAACTGCCTGACGCACTGAGCGGGCGAAGCGATGGGAGCCACTTGGGTTTGCAAAGCGCTCGGTAAGGAACGGCAGCATCGCCTCGACCGCCTCGGCACGCATCGGCGTGGTGGCGGCATGATCGAGATAGGTGAGCGTGGCGGCTTCGTTCACTGTGATGAGGGTACAGGTACGGGTTGCCCACAACGAGTGGTCCATGCGCATCGTCACCCCCACCGTCACCCCCACTCCCCAGTTTGTTGAAGACTTTTGGTTGGGGTTTGACCTGTTGTCTTCAACAAACCGGGAAATTGCCGGGCGGGACGGGTGCGGGGCGAGACGGGTGCGGGTGAACGGGTAGCTTGCACAGACGCTCGCAATGGGGCTGATAGCGGGTCTGAGGAACGATGCAGGGTTACGACAACACCAGCTACGGCGAGGCATTCGCCGACGTGTACGACGATTGGTATAGCGACATCGGCGATGTCGATGCTGCAGTCGAAGCATTGGCGCAACTTGCCCAAGACGCCGGGTCACTGCCCATTGTTGAGCTCGGTGTCGGAACCGGGCGACTTGCGATACCGCTCGCGCAACGGGTGCACCCCACCGCTGTCATCGGAGTCGATTCGAGCGCGGCGATGCTCGACAAGCTCGCCGCTAAAAACTTTGAACACGCCCCTCTCCTGGTGCTTGGCGACATGATCGATTCGTTACCCGAAGGCCCCCTGGGCGTGGTCTTCATAGCGTTCAACACCTTTTTCAACCTTGGCTCCGAGCAACTGCAGCGCGCCTGCATGCAGGCCGTCGCTCAGCGACTGAGCCCCAACGGTTGCTTCGTCATCGAAGCCCTTGTTCCCGAAGACCCACCGCGTACCGGCAACTCGGTAGACGTCAAGTCGCTCACCCGAGACCGGGTGGTCCTCAGCGTCGCCCGTTACGACGGCGACGAACAATCGGCCGAGGGACAGTTCGTCGAGTTCACTGAAGCAGGCGGCGTGCGCCTACGCCCATGGAGCATTCGCTACACATCGCCGTCGCAACTCGACGACATGGCGGCCGCTGCCGGATTGAGTCGTCGCCACCGTTGGCAGACCTTCGCCAAAGACGCATTCACCCCCGACAGCACCCGCCACGTCAGCATCTACGCACCCAACTGACACCTGAACGAGGTGTGACCTTCATCGCATTGGTGACAAACTCGTTCAAATACGCCACTTGCACAGCGCATCGTCGTATCCTCTTGTTACAGATGTCTCAGATGCGTTTGAATCCTCTCACCGGCCGCTGGGTCACTATCGTGGCCGACCGTGCCGAGCGACCTACTGATTTTGCGCCGCGCAGCACCGAGGTCGAAGCCGATCCAAGTCGGCCGTGCCCGTTCTGCCCCGGCAACGAGGAAGCCACCTTGCCAGCGCTCGAGCAGGTCGATCAGGGCGGCAGTTGGCAACTCAGGGTCATTCCTAACTTGTTCCCCGCTTTCGATGGCGAAGAGCCATTTGCTGTTCATCACCTCGGCCCAGTACACGTGATGGCCGAAGCCAGCGGCATCCACGAAATCTTTGTATACACGCCCGACCACAACGGCGGCATCCACATGGGCGACGACCTCAAGGCCGCCGAGACCATGCAGGCCCTGAAGCGTCGACTCATTGATCACGCCTCAACGCCCAATATTCGCTACACACAAGCAATCGTGAACCACGGCCGCGAAGCCGGCGCCTCACTGTCGCACCCACACGGCCAATTGCTCGGACTCCCTTTCGTTCCGGGCGAGATCCTTGAAGAAGAGCGTGCCTTCGCTCGATTCGAGAGCGCTTGCATTCTGTGCGCAACCATCGAGGCCGAACTCACCGATGGCAAGCGCATCGTGTTCGCCAACGACGACGTCGTGTGCCTGTGCCCCTACTGGAGCGGCAGTCCCTACGAAATGCTCATCATCCCACGCCAGCACGATCTGCATCTGCAAGATGCCAACGACACGTCGCTGGCCGCAGTTGGCCGAGCCATTCGCGATGCGCTGATCAACTTGCGCGATGCGTTCGGCGATGTTGCCTACAACCTCGTGTTCCACACTGCGCCGCATCAGCACACCGGCGAGTACCACTGGCATGTGCACCTCTGGCCAAAGCTGGTGAGCACGGCCGGTTTCGAGCGCGGTACTGGCGTGTTGATCAACATCGTGCCACCCGAAAATGCAGCCGACCGACTCCGTCGCGTCGCCATCAAACTCTGATTCTGCGATGAGCCGTATTGAAGTCAGCATCGACATCGATGCAAGTCCTGACCGTGTGTGGCAGGTTGTCGAGCCGATCGAGAACCACGTCGACTGGATGCACGACGCCGTCGCCATCCACTTCGAGACCGATCAGACACGAGGCGTCGGGACCAGCTTCTTGTGCGACACCAAGGTGGGGCCGATCAAGCTTGTCGACCGAATGGAAATCACCGAGTGGGAGCCCGGCGCGACCATGGGCGTGCGCCACACCGGCATAGTTACTGGCAGCGGAGTTTTCACCCTCACGGCCATCGACAACGGCACTCGCACACGATTTGCGTGGATTGAGACGCTCAAGTTTCCGTGGTGGCTCGGCGGTTCGCTGGGCTCAAGCATCGGCGGCAGCTTGGTGATGAAACCCATTTGGCGCCGCAACCTGCGCGGCCTCAAGCAACTCGTCGAGGGCTGATCGGTGCCTTCACCTCGGCGCTACGACACCGCTCGCAAGAGCGCCGTCACCGAAGCCCCGATGATGATGACCGCAAGCACCGGCGCCTTGCGCCACGCTGCGACAATCGCAGCACCTACGCCTGCTGCACGCGCATCGACAACCAAGTGATGACCCACTGAGAGCGTGTCTTTCACGATGAGCGCGGCGATGAGCGCTGCCGGAATGAGGGCAAGGCAACGCTCGAGCGCCGCAGGCAGCACACGGTCGCCCACCACGACCAGCCCGAGGAACTTGAAGGCATACGCGCCCGCAGCTAGCGCGAACACCAATGTCCAGGTCACGACGCAACCTCGTGGCGACGGATGCCAAGCAGGATCGCCAACGATGCCGCCAAGATCGGTAGGCCGATTGGCAATACCGGAATGCTGAGCAAGCAGATGCCGCCGCCAAGCAATACCGCCATGCGACCGCGCGAGGTGCGCAGCTGAGGCCAGATCATCGCAACGAACGCTGCCGGAATGGCTACATCGAGTCCAAATGTTTTGGGGTTGATAGCCCCACCCGCGACTGCGCCGATGAGCGTGCCGATGTTCCAGAACACGTAGACCGAGCCGCCGGTAATCCAAAACGCCGCACGCTGCGCGACGGGGTCATCTTGGGCAGCGCACATCGCTGTTGATTCGTCGATGGTGAGCTGCGCGGCGATGAGCCGCGTTGGCAGGCGGCCCGTAAGACGACGCGAGTTCGCCAAGCCAAAGACTCCGTTGCGCGCCGACAACAGCAGCGCGCCGCTGAGCGCCGAACCGATAGTGCCGCCACCGGCGATGACCGACACCGCGCTGAACTGCGATGCGCCGGTGAACACAAGCAGCGACATCGCGCAGGCCTGCGCGGTGGATGCCCCAGCCGAAACCGCGGCCACACCAAACGAGATGGCGTACACACCGACGGCGAGCCCCAAGGTGACGCATGCAGATATCATCGGCCTGAGTCGAGGGTCACGAAGTGTTGCAATCATTCCGATGGAGCCCCAAGCCACAGCACCGACAACGCAGGAAGATCGATCAGCGCCGAAGCGGGTTGTCCTTGCCATGGAACCTCGGTGGTGGCAGTAACCGTGTGGCCACCACGGTACGAACTGCCGCCAAAGCGAACCAGATCGGTATCGATAAGTACCTGCCAATCACCGGACACCGAAACACCCACCCGATAGCCCGGGCGAGGATTAGGGGTGAGGTTGGCGACGCACACAACGCTTGACGAAATTGACGACGCTGGCGAAATTGGCGAAATTGGCGACTCGACCAACTGCCGGATAAACGCGTAGACCGAATGCTCAGAGTCGTTTGAGTCGAGCCACTGAAAGCTCGCCGGATTGTTGTCGTCGACCCACAGCGCAGGCCATGCCCGCGTCGTTGCGTTCAACTCAGAGATGAGTTCGCTGACGCCGCGATGCGGCGCATGGTCGTAGAGGTGCCACGGTAGGCCACCAGATTCGTCCCATTCGGTCCACGGAGCGATCTCACCGCCCATAAACAACAACGGTGCGCCGGGTAGCGCCCACATCCATGCGTAGAGCGCACGCAGGTTGGCAAAGCGTTGCCAATCGTCGCCGGTCATCTTGCCCAGCAGGCTGCCCTTGCCATGCACAACTTCGTCGTGGCTGAGCGGCAACACATAGCGCTCGGTGAAGGTGTAGAGCAATCCGAACGTGAGCTCGCTGTGATGCCAATGGCGATGAATCGGTTCACGCTCGAAGTACTGGAGCGTGTCGTGCATCCAACCCATGTTCCACTTGTGCGTGAAGCCAAGGCCACCGTGATACACCGGATGCGTCACCTTGGGCCACGCGGTTGACTCTTCGGCGATCATCAGCGCCCCCGGCACTTCATGGCCAACCACGGTGTTCACTTCTTGAAGGAGTTGCACCGCGGCAAGGTTCTCGCGGCCACCGAGTTCGTTCGGGATCCACTGGCCAGGCTCGCGGCTGTAATCGAGATAGAGCATCGAGGCCACGGCATCGACGCGCAGCCCGTCGACATGAAACTCCTTCAGCCAATACAGCGCATTGGCCGTGAGGAAATTGCGAACTTCGTTGCGTGCAAAGTTGAAGACCAACGTGCCCCAATCGGGGTGCTCGCCTTGGCGCGGATCGGCATGCTCGTACAGCGCCGAACCATCGAACTGGGCAAGGCTCCACTCGTCGCGCGGAAAGTGAGCTGGCACCCAATCGACGATCACGCCAATGCCGCGAGCATGCATAATCTCGATGAACTGCCTGAACTCGTCGGGCGTACCGAAGCGAGCAGTTGGCGCGTAGTAACCGCTGACCTGATAGCCCCACGACCCGCCGTATGGATGCTCGGCGACGGGCATCAACTCGATGTGGGTGAAGCCAAGCGTGTGCACATGCTCGGCGAGTTGACGAGCGAGATCGACATACGAGGTGACACCCGATCGCCACGATCCGAGGTGCACCTCGTAGACACGCAATGCAGAGTTGGGATTATTGCTGCGCGTGCGCATCCACTCGTGGTCATTCCAGACATGCGCGCTCGGCGCAACGACCACGCTGGCGGTTGCCGGCGGACACTCAGTCTGGCGAGCCATCGGATCAGCCTTGAGCATTGTGGTGCCTGCTTGGCTGACCACTGCAAACTTGTAGCGATGCCCGGCCGCAGCGCCAGGCACGATTGCGACCCACAATCCGCTGGAGCCAACTGAACGCATTGCAGCGCCGTCGCCCCAACCGTTCCAGTCGCCAGACACGTAGATCTCGCTGGCGTTGGGTGCCCACACGCTGAAACGCACGCCTGCGGCACCATCGAGCACATGAGCACCCAGCAGTTCCCACAGTCGCCGGTGCTGACCTTCGTTGAACAGATGCAGGTCAATGCTGCCGGGCCATTGATCGGCGGCAGCGAGATCACCAGCAGAGGTCACGAAGACCGAGCGTACGCCAGTGGTCAAGCTACGGTCGTTGTTCGTGCGGATCTTGATGCTCTCATGGGAATACCCACCACTGGTCGTCGGCGGAATCGCCGCCCATGTCGACGGGCTCGCCCGGGCCATGGTGCGCAGCGGACACGAAGTCGTTGTGCTCAGCTTGCACACCCCCGACGCTCCCGATGACACCGTTGTCGACGGCGTGCGCATCTTGCGTGCGCGCATCGACCTTCCTTGGATTCCCGACGACAACCTCGTGGCTCGGATGGCCTCGGCAAACCATCAGATCACCCAACTTGCAGCTCAACTAGGTCGTTGGCAGCCAGACATCGTGCACGCCCACGACTGGCTCGTTGCGTGGGCCGGCGACACGATCTCAAAACTGTGGAACACCCCGCTCGTCGCTACGATTCATGCCACCGAACGCGGTCGCCATGGCGGACATGTGCCTCCCGGAATGCCTGCCGCGATCAACTCGATCGAGTGGTGGCTCACCTATCAAGCCGCCGAAGTGATCTGCTGTTCGCAATTCATGATCCGCGAAGTCGTGAGCGGATTCGAGTTACCCACCGACAAAGTGCATCTCGTTCCGAACGGTGTCGACCTCGCCGTGTGGCAGCCCTCGACTACGGCAACGCCCGTGCCACGCGGACCACTGGTAGTCGGATGGGGCCGGGTTCAATACGAGAAGGGCTTTCAGGTGCTGGCTCGCGCTGTTGGCTCGCTGCGCACTCGCGTGCCCGGCATTCAGTGCATCATCGCCGGACGCGGCTCGTACCTTCCTGAACTGCAATCACAAATCGACATCGAAGGTCTCAGCGACATCGTGCAGCTTGCCGGTTTTGTGCCCGACGACGACCTGCGCGAGATTCTGCATCGAGCGGGTTGCGCCGTGATCCCATCGCTGTACGAACCATTTGGCATCGTCGCCCTCGAGGCCATGGCCGCTGGTGCGCCAACGGTTGTCGCCAGCACCGGTGGACTCGCCGAGATCGTCGCGGGCACGGACGCCGGGCTGCTGTTCGAACCTGGCAATCATCACGAACTCGCCGACCGCATTGAACAGGTACTCAAGCAGCCAACGCTCGCGACCACGCTGCAGACCACGGCCGCACAACTGCTCGCCGATCACTACACATGGGATGCAATCGCCGCCAGCACGATCGCCGTCTACACATCGGCGTTTTCGTCGCACGCTGCGGCCACTACTGTCGGAGGTCATGCGTAGCGTTCGTCAGTTCAGGGTCGACCCAGCCGTACCCGAGGTGCTGTCGGGTCTGCATCGACTCGCCAACAATTTGCATTGGTGCTGGGACCGCGAGCTTCGTCAACTGTTCTCGAGCCTGCATCCCGTGGCTTGGGAAGAATCGAACCACCAACCGTTAGAGATGCTGGCTCACATCACGCCCGAAGCCTGGAGCGACCTGGCCACCGATCCAGCCGTCGTGAAGTCTGTCGCTGATGCCGTGGTGCGTCTCGACGCCGCGCTCACCTCGCCCCGTTGGTTTCAGACCAAAGGTGATTCACCGCTCAACCTCGTTGCCTATTTCTCGCCCGAGTTCGGCATCAGCGAATCGGTGCCTCAATACAGCGGCGGCCTCGGCGTGCTCGCTGGCGATCACCTCAAGGCGTCGTCCGACCTTGGCGTGCCGTTGGTCGCTGTTGGCCTGCTCTACGGCGAGGGTTACTTCCGCCAGAGTCTCGACGCCGACGGCTGGCAACAAGAGCGGTTCCCGCGGCTTGAGCCCACGGGCATGGCGTTGACCCACACCGATCTGCACGTGAGCCTCGAGCTCGCTGGTGAGACAATCAACGTGGCTATCTGGCGCGCCGACGTTGGCCGCATTCCGCTGTACCTGCTCGACGCCCCCGGCATCACCGACCGACTCTACGGGGGCGATGTTGAGCACCGACTGCGCCAAGAGATGGTGCTTGGCATCGCTGGCGTGCGCGCCCTGCGTGCTCTCGGATTGTCGCCGCAGGTGTTCCACACCAACGAGGGCCACGCCGGGTTCTTGGCGTTCGAACGAATTCGCGAGCTCGTCGCAAGTGGCCTCTCATTTGCCGAAGCCGTTGAGTCATCCCGCGCTGGTGGCGTCTTCACCACGCACACTCCAGTGCCAGCAGGCATCGACCGATTCTCTGTCGAGCTCATGCAAAAGTACTTTGGCCAATGGGCACCCGAGCTTGGCATCAGCTTCGAGCAACTGATGAGCATCGGTAGTCGCGCCGACGAGCCCGACGACACCCGATTCAACATGGCGGTCATGGGTCTCAAGATGGCGGCCCGCGCCAACGGCGTGGCGGCCCTGCACGGCGCCGTGAGTCGAGAGATGTTCAACGGCGTGTGGCCTCAGGTGCCTGCCGACGAAGTGCCCATCGGCCACATCACCAACGGCGTACACGCGCATAGCTGGGTGTCGCCCGAAGTCGACGAGTTGCTGCGCGACGGCGTGCATGGCGTGTGGGACGGCGCCGACGACGCCACGTGGGCTGGCGCGTACAACCTGTCGCACGAGCGAGTGTGGTCGGCGCGTTCGGCAGGCCGAGCGCGCCTCGTGAACTATGTGCGCGCTCACCGAGGCGACGATGTGCTCGACCCCAACATTCTCACCATCGGCTTCGCACGACGCTTCGCTACATACAAGCGAGCAACCTTGCTGCTCTCACAGCCCGACCGCCTGCGGCGCCTGCTGCTCGACCCAGATCGACCCGTTCAGTTCGTCTTTGCTGGCAAGTCGCACCCGGCCGATCACCCTGGCAAAGCAATGATTCAGGCGATCGAATTGTTCTCTCGCGAGTTCGATATCCATCAGCGTTTCGTCTTCTTGCCCGACTACGACATTGCCGTGGCGCGCACGATGTACCACGGCTGCGATGTGTGGCTCAACAACCCATTGCGGCCACACGAGGCGTGCGGCACCAGCGGCATGAAAGCAGCGCTCAACGGCGCGCTCAACTGCAGCATCCGCGACGGCTGGTGGGACGAATGGAGCGACGGAGAAAACGGTTGGGACATCGCCTCAATCGACGATGACCCAGATCCGATCCGTCGCGACCAACGCGAGGCAATGAGCTTGTTCGGATTGCTTGAGCAAGAGATCGTTCCGCTGTTCTACGACACCGGTGACAATCCAAGCGGGGCACCCAAGGGTTGGGTCGACCGCATGCTGCACAACTGGGCATCGCTGGGCCCCAAGGTCACGGCATCGCGAATGGTTCGCGACTACGTGACCAATCTGTACGAGCCCGCCGCCGCTGGCGTCACCGCTCTGAACAACGACAACTCGGCCGGAGTCCGCAGCCTTGCCGCCTGGAAGTCGCACGTGCGCGCAGCATGGTCAACCGTGCGCGTTTCGAACATCGAGACCAACACCAACGAAGGCCGCGAAGGCGAGCGGCGTTACTTGCGGATCAGCATCGAGCTCGGCGAGGTCTCACCGAACGACGTGCGCGTGCAGGTGTTGCACGGGCCCATCGACAGCCAAGGCTCCCTGTTGTCGTCGCCACAGATCTGCGAACTCACTATCGGCGCCGATCACGTGTGGTCGGGCGATTACGTGGTGGGCCGATCTGGCGCATACGGGCTCACCGCCCGAGTGTTGCCCAGCCATCCCCTGCTCGCCAACGCGTTCGAACTCGGACGCATTGCGTGGGCCGACTGATCGCTGCGTGATCGCAGCAGCTCCGGCTTCACCAAGCAAGCCAAGCCACGTACAAGGTGTGGATGACCAGTGCGGTAAAAACGATGGTCCCGCCAATCAACGCCGGAACGCCTGGGTACTCGTTCATAAAGATCCACACCCAGATTGGTCCCATGATCGGCTCAAGCATCGACAACAACGCCACATTGGTTGCTGGGGCTCCGGCGGCACCCACCGCAAAGATGGCAAGGCCAACGCCGAGCTGCGCAAAGCCAAAGGCCAACATCAGCACGAGGTCGTGCGTGGTCACCTCAAATGGGTGTGCAAACGGCAGCGCTATAACAGCGCTGATGAACGCGGCGAGGAACATTGCCGGAATCATCGCAATAGTGGAGTGACGGCGGATGATCACGGTGCCAAATCCGAACGACAACGGAACGATGAGCGCAATCAGCGCGCCAATGGCCGAACCGTTGGCACCCGAGCCCGAGACCATGTAGCCGACGCCAGCCACGGTGACCACAATTGCCAACCATGTGTAGCCACGCACCCGCTCGCCGATAAAGACCCATGCAAGTACAGCCGCTGCGAGCGGAGCGAGCGCGTAGATCACGAGCACAATCGCAACACTGGTGCGCGACAACGCAACCACCATGCCAACCGATGCACCCGAGAACGCCGCGCCGACCGCCCACCCCGGCTTGCCCATCTTGGCAATGACCTGCAGCGAATTCTTGCGCTCGCGCCACACAATGAGGATCAGCAAGCTGACAGATGCCGAGACCGACCGCCAGAACACCGTTGTCCACGCATGCGGATGGTCGAGGCCACGCACGAACAAGGCGCCGGTGCTAAAGATCAGCGCCGAGACGACCACCAAGAAGATCGACCACGCTGATGATCGATCAGTGGTAGAGACATACGAAACAGCAACGCCGCCTTCACCCGCAACAGCTGTGACGCTTTGCGCGATGTGATCTTCGGAACGTGGCACGGCACGCAGTCTGGCAGCAACGCTGGCGTTGCCGCGGTATCAACTCTGCCGGCTATCGACCAATGAAGCTGGCCTTGCCTGGGCCGTGCTCTAAGAAGCTCTGCACGCCGATGCGGCTGTCTTCAGACGCGAAGACCGCAGCGAACGCATGCTGTTCGAGCGCGAGTCCATCGGCCAACGACATCGACAATCCATCATCGATCGTTTGCTTGGTGATGGCGTGTGCCACCGTTGCTCCTTTGGCAAGCTCGGCGGCCAATGCGATCGCACGCTCGTGCAACTGGTCACCCGGCACCACTTCGTCGACGAGACCAATGCGCAATGCTTCGTCGGCTTTCACCTGACGCCCAGTCATACACAGCTCTTTGGCGCGGCTGGCGCCAACAGCGCGAGCCAAGCGCTGCGTACCGCCTCCGCCGGGGATGATGCCGAGCAGAATCTCGGGCTGCCCAAACACGGCGCGCTCGCCAGCGATGCGGTAGTCGCACGCCAGCGCAAGTTCGCATCCGCCACCAAGGGCGTAGCCGCTGACCGCTGCGATCACGAACCGAGGGATCGCTGCGATTGCGTCGAGCGCCCGGTGAAAGCCAGCCGTGATGGCCACAGCTTCGGCGGATCCACCGAACTGGCTGATGTCGGCACCGGCCGCAAAAATTCGCTCGCCGCCCGTAACCACCACAGCGCCAGCGGGATCGGTAGTGAGCTCGTCGGCTACCTCGGCCAAACGCGCCAGCAACTCTTGCGACAACGCATTCACCTTGGGGTTGTTCAGGGTGACAACCGCAACGCCATCACCGCGTCGATCAAGGTGAACTAGCTGCGCGTGCTCGATGCTCAAAGATTCCATTCGTCAAACCTAATCAGCGCTGCACGCGATTGAAGCGGCGAACGAGATCAGGCCAACCCAGAAAGCATTTGATCGGCAGCGCCCCATGGATCGAGCTGGCGATGCAGCACGTCGCTCTGCAAGGACTCCCAGCGATCGCCACCACAAATCTCGCGAGCGCGTTGGTGCAGTCGGCGAGCCACGATGTCACGAAGTTCTTCGCGTAAACGGAACTCGCGTCTCTGTTCGAGCACACCATGATCGGTAATGAACTGACGATGCTCGAGCACCGCGTTCCACAGTTCGGGCACGCCCTGAGCGGTGGTGCCCACAGTGGTGAGAATCGGTGGAGTCCAAGCGTCGTGGGACAGATCGGAGAGTTCGAGCATCTGCTCGAGATCTCGGCGGGTCTCGGCGGTTCCCTTGCGATCGCTCTTGTTGATCACGAAGATGTCGGCGATCTCCATCAGGCCCGCTTTGTTGGCCTGCACAGAATCGCCCCAGCCCGGGTTGACCACGACAACAGTGGTGTCGGCTTTGCCAGCGATCTCGACCTCTACCTGTCCGACGCCAACGGTCTCGACCAAGATCCATTCGCGGCCAACGGCATCGAGCAAGCGAATGGCCTCGGGGGTAGACAGCGACAGGCCACCAAGATGACCTCGCGTGGCCATCGAGCGAATGAACACACCGGCGTCGGTGGCGTGATCTTGCATACGCACGCGATCGCCCAAGATCGCGCCGCCGGTAAACGGCGACGATGGGTCGATGGCCAGCACTGCGACCTCGAGTTGCATCGAGCGCAGATGTCCGATGGTCGCCGATGTGAGCGTGCTCTTGCCTGCACCCGGCGCACCCGTGAGGCCCACGGTGTAGGCGCGGCCGCCACGTGGATACGACAAGCGGCCAATCTTGCGGGCTTCTTCTTCGCCGCGCTCAATGAGCGACAGCAAGCGGGCCAATGCGCCACGGTCGCCATCACACGCGGCGCTAAACAGTTCTTCGACGGGTCGATTCTGGCGAGCCACGAAATTAGACCGCCACAACCTCGGTCACACCGTCGACACGGTCGCGCATGATGCGCTCGATACCGGCCTTGAGGGTCTGGGTGCTGGCTGGACACGTGCCACAGGCGCCCACGAGGGTAACGGACACAATTCCGGTGACCTCATCGACATCTTTGAGTTCGATATCGCCACCATCGGCCTGAAGAGCAGGGCGGATGATCTCAATACATTCTTCGACTTGGGCGCGCATGTGGTGTTACCTCTTACTTGACCGGAATCTATCTAAGCACGACCACCGCTAGATTTGTCGCTTGTGACAACATTTCGCTCCATTGCGCTCGCTCCAGATGCAGCCCGCACCCTCGCCGCTGTTGTGGCTCATCAGGGTGGTTGGGACGAAGGCCTCATTGTTGCTGGCCCGTTGTTCGTCATTGTTGGCTTGCTGTGGTTGGCTCGCTCCCGCGCCGCAAAGCTCGTGCACCCTCAGCCACCCACTGACAACGCCACCCCGTCGAGCGACAGCTAACCCGCTCCACCCGTCCCCATCACGCCCCGGCCTCGTTGCACCCGTCCCCATCTCGCCG